>JBGCFT010000152.1:0-16128 GCA_045107085.1 Marinicellaceae bacterium
TCTAAAGTTTCAACTCCTAAAGTTGTGACATAAAATATACTGGTGGTGCTCCAAGGAATTAATGCAGTTGTTAAGGTTGAGCCCTCTTCAACTGATCGCGATAAAACAGATGATTTTACACCTTTTTCTTTGTAAACTTTTTTGTATAACTGACTGTTTAAAATTATCACAATATAAGTTTCACCCATGGATAAATTTCCAGCAAATGCTGTGGCTATTGTTGCTGCAACTAATGTTCCTGCTGATTTAATTCGTGATATTATGCCTTTTAACATAACCGTTAAAAATCCAGCGCTGTGTAAAATTCCACCCATTGCTATCGCCATTAAAGATAAAAGCAATGTCCACGCCATTGAATATAAACCACCTCTTCCCAGCAAGTCATCAATCATTTTTGTGCCTGTTTCTGATGGTTTGTTTTCCCACAAGGCATTGGCGACAGTCGTTACTGAGTTTTCTTGGTATAATATGGCAATGATGCTGGCAATAATAATGCTAGCAGTCATCGTTACTTCTGGAGCAATCCTTTTCATACTTAATACAAATAGCACAATAATTGGTATGAATGTAATAAACGGATTAAGGTTAAAATTAGCCGCTAAAACAGATCGTATGTTTTCAATGTCTGCAAAAGATGCCGTTTGATCTACCCTATACCCCATAAAGGCAAAGACAACCAAAACTATCAAAAACGTTGGAACAGTTGTGTACAGCATAGATCGAATGTGTTCGTACAAGTCTGTGTCTGTACTCATGGCTGCTAAATTGGTAGTATCTGAAACAGGCGACATTTTGTCACCAAAAGTTGCGCCAGAAATAATCATGCCAGCAACCAAAGGCAAAGGGATATTTAACACGGTTCCAATCCCAATAAAAACAACACCTAATGTTCCAACTGTTCCCCATGATGTGCCTGTAGCCAAAGACATAAAAGCACACAATATTAACCCTATTGGTAAGAACCATTGGGGCGTAATCCAATCAAGTCCATAATATATGAGCGCCACAACCGTTCCGCTTTTCATAAAAGAAGCAATGACCATACCGATCAGTAAAAACACATATATAGCTGATAAAGAACGAGAGATACTCTCACCCATCATTCTTCTTATATCTCCAAATGTATAACCTAAAAGCCTGGCATTAACTGCCACCCAAATCAGTACGAAATACAATATTATGTGTAGTGAGATATCCATCTTGAAAAAACCAATGGATATCATTAAAACCAATGTGAGAAATACCAATAGTGCATGAGGCAATGAACTACTCTTTACTTGCATTTTAAACCTATTACTTTTAACATTATCCATTATCATAAATCTTCTGATGTTAAATGTCTCGTTTAAAAGGAAAAATCATTTTGGTTACTGGTGCTGCGCGCGGCATTGGGCAAGCTGTTGCAGAGATGTTTGTTGCCAATGGTGCTCAAGTCATTATGTCCGATATAAATAACACTGACGGAAAGGTGATATCAGAAAAACTAGGAGAACCATGTAAATATCTACACCTTGATGTTGGATTAGAACAAGACTGGATAAAGGCAACTGATTACATCTTAAAAAATTACGGGCACCTTGATGTTTTAGTCAACAATGCAGGCATCACTGGTTTTTTTGAAACTCAAGGTCCGCATGACCCAGAAAACTTGGATTTGGACAGCTGGCACAAAGTCCATCAAACCAATTTAGATGGCGTAGCGTTAGGGTGTAAATATGCCATAGCCTTAATGAAAAAATCAAATTCTGCTAGTATTGTTAATATCTCTTCACGCTCTGGAATTGTAGGTATACCTAGCGCTGCGGCTTATGCATCAAGTAAAGCGGCAGTTAGAAACCATACTAAAACTGTGGCACTCTATTGTGCTGAACAAGGGTATAAAATTCGCTGTAACTCCATTCACCCAGGTGCCATTTTAACACCTATGTGGGATGCCATGCTTGGCGAAGGCAGTGCAAGAGAAGAAGCCATTAAAACTGTGGCAGCAGACGTTCCGTTGCAAACCATGGGAGAACCAAATGATGTGGCGTATGCCGCCGTTTATTTAGCCAGTGATGAATCCAAATACATAACAGGCATTGAATTAAACATTGATGGCGGGATTTTAGCTGGTAGCGCAGCGGCACCTAAACATTAACTTTAGGTGCTTTTGATACCGCATATAAACCAATTGCCATTATTAACCCATTTGCCAGCAATAATTCAAAACCAAATTTGTAACCAAATAGAAGTTGTTCAGAGTATAAATCTATAAAATAAGTCAAAATTGGGGATGCTATGGCTAAATACGGAACAAGTCTATCTCTGATTGGCCTTTTAGTAAAAATTCCAAAAGCAAATAATCCTAAAAGTGGACCGTATGTAAAACCTGCCATTCTGAATAAATTTTGAATGACCGATGCCTCTAAAACATAGCGAAAGATAAGTATGGTGCCAAATAAAATTAATGTGAATCCTAAATGAATTAACATGCGTTGAACTTTCGGAGTATCAAGCTTTCCTAATATGTCTACACAAAAAGACGTTGTTAAAGATGTTAAAGCAGAATCTGCAGTAGAATAAGCAGCTGCTAAAAGCCCAATTAAGAAAACAACTCCTAAATACAATGGCATTTGATTCAGAGCAATTGTTGGAAATGTCTTATCTGTCATTATTGTTCCACTTTCATTGACTGGTAAGGTGATGCCTATTTTCTCTGCATAAATATACAATAAAGCTCCTAAAGACATAAAAAAAATATTTACCAAGACTAAAATGACGAAAAACCATCTTATGTTCTTCTGGGACTCTTTTAGGTTTTTACAGCTCAGATTTTTTTGCATCATATCTTGATCAAGGCCTGTCATCACTATTGCAATAAAAGCTCCGCCTAAAAACTGTTTAAAAAAGTTGTTCTTATCTTCCCAACCTCCGTCAAAGAAAAAAGTTTGTGAGTATTGGCTATTTGTTATTTCCTTAAATATTCCATAAAAAGTTAAATCTAACTGAGATGTTATTGTTATAACAGCAACAATGACCGCAATAATCATAAACAAGGTTTGAAGTGTATCTGTCCATACAATTGTTTTAATACCGCCTTTTACAGTATAACTCCAAATAAGAATCAAGCTGGTCAGTAAAGTTAACCAAAATGGTACGCCAAAATAGACGAAAATAAAATCATGTAAAACCATTGTCATTAGAAACATACGGAACGAAGCCCCGATAATTCTTGATAGTATAAAAAATACTGATCCTGTTTTTTGTGAGAAATAACCAAAACGTTGATCTAAGTAGCTATAAATTGATACCAAATTTAATTTATAATACAAAGGTAATAATACCAACATAATCACTGCATATCCTAGCCCATAACCCATCACCATTTGCAAATATGAAAATTGATTGGTCACTATAGAACCAGGTAATGATATAAAAGTAACGCCAGAAAGCGAAGCTCCTACCATGCCAAATGCCACAACAAACCATGGTGACGACTTAGATGCATTATAAAAATCTAAGTTATTCGCTCCTTTTGATGTGAAATGTGCAATAACATATAAAAAGGTAAAATATGCCACAATCACCATCAATAAAATGGTTGGTGTTAGGTTCAACTCATTCATGACAGTAAGAAATGTTGTATCTCTGTAAAGACTTCTTTTGCATTATCCATATGCAAATGATGGTGACCTTTAATGCTTGAAAAGTTATTTGGATTGAGTTTCTTTATTCTTTTTTCTACACTTTTATAGCTTAATGCGTAGGTGTATGGATCTGCTAATATTAAAAATGTTGGTGGTTTTTCTGAAGACAGCATATCTTGAACAATTTTATCTGAAAACCGAAATGGACTACGAAGCCTAAGCCTTTTATCTGTTCTCCAGTGAAATCCTTTTTTTGTTTTTTTCAACCCTCTTTCTACCAATGGATACAAGTTTTTTTCTGATATAGGAGTTACTTTAATTCTAGCTTTAAGTGCTGTTTTTACATTATCGTAAAAATGTTTATGTTCTGTCGTATGATTTTTCCACTGAGTTAAGGCTTCTCTTAAATTACTCGCAGCTGTGCCTTTTTCATAATATGGAACTGGCCCTATGTTTTCGATCATTATAAGTTTTTTTATTTTTTCTGGGAAGCTTGCTGCATACATTTGAGCCATTGCCGCACCCATTGAGTGACCAAGTAATATTGGCTTTTTCCAGTCTAATTCTTTTAATACATCTTGGACATCTAATACAAAGTCAATAAAGTGACAAAAATGTCCTTTGGCCCTATGATCTGAATGGCCATGGCCAGCAAAGTCTATGGCAACAACTTCATAGCCTATTTCTGCTAATAACGGTGCAATTTGATAAAATGATGCGGCATTGTCTAACCATCCATGTAATGCCAATATTTTCTTTTTATTGCCTTGTCCCCAGCATAAACCTGCAATTTTTCCAAACCTACACTTAAATTCAATTTCTACCATTGTAAATAACCAATAATTAATAACCCTAACAGTATTCTGTACCACATGAATGCAGCCATTGAAATTCTATTAATAAGATTGAGAAAGAGTTTTATTGATAGTAGTGATGCTAAAAAACTTACTATTAAAACAGTAATAACTCCCAGTAAATTGTAATCGCTGGGCTCTTGAACTAATTTTAAAAACCCGTAAGAAGTTGTCATCAGTAAAGCAGGAATTGCCAATAAAAATGAAAATCTTGCTGCTTTAGTTCTATCAAAGCCCATACTCATTGCCGCGGTCATTGTAACGCCACTTCTTGAGGCTCCTGGAATAAGAGCAAATACTTGAGCTAATCCTATAATGAATGCTGTTTTGATAGTTATTTTATTTTTATTGGGTTTTCTTTTTTGAATTCTATCTGAATAATATAAGAGAATTCCAAATACTGTACTCGATAGTGCAATGACAATTGGTGTCCTTAAATAAACTTCTATACTATTTGCGAATGTGTATCCAACTATTGCTAATGGAATACTTGCAAGAGAAAGTTGAAAAAATAATGGCCAGTTCTTTCCCTTAAATAATTTTAATATTTCTTCTTTAAAATACCACAAAACTGCTAGTAAAGAACCACCATGAGCTGCTATGTCCATTATTAACCCTTGATCTGGCCACTGCATTATTTTTGATATCAAAATTAAATGGGCAGAAGATGATATGGGCAAATATTCCGTTATTCCTTGAACAATTGCTAAAACTAACCATTGTATAAAAGTCGTTTCTTGCATTTAACTTTTGTCCTTTAATTTGTTTTCGATAGCTTTGTCTTGACTGTTTTCTAAAATATATTTTTCTACCCAACTGTCAAGTTTCCAATTGACAATAAAACCACAGTGACCACCATGTTTACTTGTTACTAATTTTATTTTTTGTCTTTTCTCTAATATTGTAAAATCTTCAAAGGGTATAACAGGATCATCCCAAGCCGTTAAGACGTGACAAAAAACATTGATATTTTTAATTACTTCCTCGTCTATTTGATATGCACTAAAATACTCATCTGTTGTTTTATAATCTGAATGCCTTAGAATTAATAAACGGGTTAATTCATCTAATGACTTAATGTTTTTATAGTCTACTTCTGGAAAAGTCTCTGGATAAATTTGTTGTTTTTTATCTAGTGATTTTTGCCATTTTCTCATAAAATATTTTGAATAAAGCGTGCTTTTTTCAATGGCTAACATGCTGTTTTTCGGAACTATTGGAGGAGAGATCGCAAAGACTTTTGTTAGTTTGATATTGTATTCGTCAGCTTTTGCTGCCACCCGTAAAGAAAAGTTTGCACCCAGTGAAAAGCCGCATAAATAAACAGCTTTGTGTGGATATTTATCAGTTATTTGTTTTATCGCCTCTACTACTTCAATTAATCGACAAGAATGAAACAGCTCTTCATTTAAATGATGGGTCACTCCATGGTCTCTAAAGTTGAGCCTAAAAACTGCTGTATTTTTTTGTTTATATAAGCTATTACCCAGTAGCCTTATATAAGTTGATTGTGCAGAACCTTCCCATCCATGAAGTAGTATATAGAGTTTTTCTTGGCTACTTGATTTAGAATAAAATCCTTGTAACTCTGCTTCTGTGGTTTTTAATTTTACTTCGACCGAGTGCAAGCTCATTAGATCTTTATTTCTTAATTTAATCAAACGCAGTTTTGAACTAGCTAAGATTGACTGTATGTGTTTATTTTTTGGTTTTATTCCGGGGTTACAAATAATCATTTTTTACAAGTATGTTAGCCACTTGGTGGTGGGTTAAAAGAGCAACTTGTCTTGCGCTTTTATCTTGGGTTTGTATTGGCTCACAAAATGTAATCTCTACATGACACGTTGGTAAGCTTATAATTCTAAAAACATTTATAATAAACTTTTCTTCGCCCATAAAACAGACTTTCTTATTTCTCGTTCCATCTTTATTTATATATTTTATGGCAACTGCTTGTATGGGTGTTTGTGTTTCTACGGCTGCATGCATTAATTGTCTGTGAAAACGGCTCAATTTATCGCCATTGGTTGCTTTACCCTCTGGAAAAACAGCAATAGATCTGTTTTGTTTTAATCTGTCCTCTATAGTTTTTAATACAAGTTTTCGCGACTCATGTTTGCCTCTTTTAATAAACAAAGTTTCACCACTTTTTATCGCCCATCCTAAGAAAGGCCAACGCGATATTTCTTCTTTTGCAACAAATCCAGCTAATTTAAAGCTATGAATAACAGGAATATCAAGCCATGAAACATGATTAGCAACCATAAAAGCCGGATCTTTTAAAGGCACCCCTTTTTGTGTAAGTGATAATCCACATATAAAACAAAGCAATCTTGACCAAACTTTTACTGCTAATTTGTTTAGGTTTCTATTGTTAATTTTTAGAGCAATAAATATTGTGAGAATAATAATTGGGAATACTACAAACAATGACAACAATAAAAATAACAATCTTAGCGTAAACCTTATTGCTATCATTATTTTGCAGCTATAACTGTTACAGTTAATCTGGCTGTTGATACTTGTTTGAATTCTTGATTAAAAATATCAATTTGCCATACTTGAGTTAACCGACCCACATGTATTGCAGTCGCTTTTGCACTCAATATGCCGTCTCTAACAGCTCTTAAATGGTTAATGTTAAGCTCCAAACCTACTGTTCTTTGTGTTTTTGGATTGACACATAACCAACCTGCTATACTGGCAACAGTTTCAGCCAAAGCAGCCGTAGATCCTCCATGAACAATTCCAAATGGTTGAAGATGTTTTGACTTAACTGGCATTTCAGCTGTCATCCAATTTGAACCGCGTGAGACGATTTTTATTTCTAATAACTCACCTAATCCAGCTGATCTAAAATTATTCAGTTGAGTTAAGGCAATTTCTTGTTTCCAAATTTGTGTCATTTATTGATACTTTTTATTTTTATGCAATATCCATCCATATGGATTATTATCTTTTTTGTGTGTCCAATGAACCACTCCTCCTTTTTCATTCCACTCATATTGCCCCTTTACTAATACACTGTCTCTTATTTTAACAGGAACTCTTGGAGCCACATCAATATTATGTGCTAATAAAACGGTTCTTTTTGGGCTTATTCGAAGAATAAGTCTTTGATGTTTATCTCCTTTTAAATCATCATTTAATATATTTTCAACAGTCGCTTTAAACTCAACAAATTTTCCTGAAGCCTTTGATATATAAAGATTTTCTATATTATTTTTATTAATATCATGGTTTTTATTATTCAATAAAAAAACCATGATAAACATGATAAGAATGGGCAATAAAATTTGGATTTTTTTATCTTTCATTCTAGTTGTTATTAATAATTTAAAAACTTCTGGTCTTATTCTTGTTTTAAATTTAACTGAACCAATCGGATATACCGCCAACTAAATTATTAACGTTGGTATAACCTTTTTTTCTGTAAAACTCACACGCACCTTGGCTTGAATTGCCTACATTGCACACAAACACCAACGCTGTATCTTTTGGCATCTCTTCTATTATTTGCATGTTGTTTTTATCTAATCGCTTTGAACCCGGAATTGATCTCTGTAAAAATTCATTTTCAGATCTAACATCATAAATATTTGTCAATGATTCGTTTTCAATACCCTTTTGTAAATCTTGTTTAGATATTTGATTAACAGGTTTTGGTTCATTTGGATTTTTAATCACTAATCCTGCCCCATTTAAATCTTCAACCCAATCAATTTCAATTCCGTCTGCTCTTTTAGCTGTGCCTATATCCATATATATTTTGATTTCATCAATTTCTGAAACAATTTCATAGCCTTTGGGCTCTTCTATAGAAAAACGGGTATTAAATTGACTATCAATTGATAGCATCAAAACATTACTGCCTATGTTTTCAATTCCCGATAGAATATTTTCTTTGGCTTTGGGTGTAATTGTTACTGTGGCTGATTTTCTTTCTGGTTGCGGCAGGTCTAATAAAGTTTGTAATTCACCTGTATTAAACATTTCTGTTATTATATCGTTACCGCCAACTAATTCTTTGTTGATATAGAGTTGTGGTATAGTTGGCCAATTACCATACTCCTTAATACCTTCTCTTATATCTTGATTTTCTAGAACATTACAATAGGCAAAATCATCTCCAACTAAATCATGAAGTATTTTGACAGTGTTACTGGAAAATCCACATTGTGGCTGTTTAGGGTTTCCTTTCATAAATAATACACAGTTATTATTATTGACAAGGTTTTCTATGGTTTGTCTTGTTTCTTGGTTCATTTTTACACATCCAAATTTGTTGCATGCAATGCATTTTGTTCAATAAATTCTCTTCTAGGCTCAACAACATCTCCCATTAATGTAGAAAAAACTTCATCAGCACCAACTGCATCTTCAATTGTTACTTGTAATAATCTTCTACTTTCTGGATCCATTGTTGTTTCCCATAATTGTTCAGGATTCATCTCTCCTAAACCTTTAAATCGGCTAATAGTTAATCCTTTCTTTGCAAGAGTGAATAACTGCTTCATACCATCATCTAAATCATTGATCTCAAATTCTTTTTCTCCTTTTTTAATATAAGAATCTTCAGTTATTAAATCCAATGTTTGTTGGTTCAATTCAGCCATGGCTTGATAGTCTCCTGAGTCAAAAAAGAGATCAGTTAAACTTGTTTTATTTTCTAAGCCATTGGCATTTTCAAGAAAGTCAATTCCATCAGATAATTCAGAGGGTTTTACTATCCATGAAACGCCAGCTTTTACATCTCTGTTTAATTCTTCTTCAGCTTTTTGGCACCATTGAATCAGTTCTGATTCTTTTGTTAAGATATTAATATCAACAATAGGCATATTTAATAAGGTATTGAGTACTTTTTTATTATAAATAATTGATAACTTTCTAATTATTCCTTCAACTGTTAAGTGTTGTTTGACTAAATTTTCTAAACCCAAACCTATTAACGGAGGCGCATCTTTTTGATAAAACAGTTCTGTTTTTTCTAAAGCTCTGGCCAACAAATAATCATTCATTTCATCATCATCTTTCAAATATTGTTCTTGTTTTCCATGTTTTACTTTATACAATGGTGGTTGACCAATATAAATATGACCCCTTTCTATTAATTCTGGTGTTTGGCGATAAAAGAAAGTTAAAAGTAATGTTCTAATATGTGATCCATCAACATCCGCATCGGTCATAATTATAACTTTATGGTACCTTAATTTATCTGCATCAAAGTCATCTTTTCCTATACCACAACCCAATGCTGTTATTAATGTGCCTACTTCCGCTGATTGTAACATTTTATCAAAACGTGCCTTTTCAACATTAAGTATCTTTCCTTTAAGTGGAAGTATAGCTTGAGATTTTCTATTTCTTCCTTGTTTTGCAGAACCACCAGCAGAATCACCCTCTACTAAAAATATTTCAGAAAGAGCCGGATCTTTTTCTTGGCAATCAGCTAATTTACCTGGTAAACCAGCAATATCTAAAGCGCCTTTTCTTCTGGTCATTTCTCTTGCTTTTCTTGCTGCTTCTCTGGCTCGAGAGGCATCCAATACTTTTTCAGTAATGGTTTTAGCTTCTATTGGATTTTCTAAGAAAAACTCTCCAAGTTTTTCACCAACTGAACTTTCAACTATGGTTCTTATTTCTGAGGAAACCAATTTATCTTTTGTTTGAGATGAAAATTTTGGATCTGGAGTTTTTACAGAAACAACGGTTATTAAACCTTCTCTACAATCGTCTCCGGATGCTGATGTTGCTGCTCCTTTTTTTGTAACATTTTTAGATAGGTATGTATTGATAGTTCTGGTTAACGCACTTCTAAAACCTGCCAAATGGGTACCACCGTCTTTTTGCGGAATATTATTTGTAAAACAATAAACATTCTCTTGGTAAGAATCTGTCCACTGCATCGAAACCTCGATTGTAGTGCCTTCATTGTCATCACCAATAAAAGAAATCACAGTTGGGTGTAAAGGATTTTTTCTGCGGCCTATATGTTGAACAAAAGATGAGATTCCACCTTCATATGCAAATGTATCAGTTTTTCCATCACGCTCATCTGTTAAAACTATTTTGACACCAGAGTTAAGAAAAGACAGCTCTCTTAACCTTTTAGCTAAAATATCATAGTGAAACTTAATGTCTGAAAATATATCGCTAGATGGATAAAACTGTAATGTTGTACCACTACTCTTGGTATCACCTATTTGTTCTATTGGTGTTTTGGGAACACCCATATTGTATTCTTGCTGATACAGCTTACCTGCTCTTTTAATCCTCAATACAAGTTTTGTAGACAATGCATTAACAACCGACACGCCTACACCATGAAGTCCTCCAGAAACTTTATAAGAGTTATCATCAAATTTTCCACCAGCATGAAGAACGGTCATAATGACTTCAGCAGCAGAGACACCTTCTTCTTCATGAATATCTACAGGTATACCACGACCATTATCTGAAACACTGACAGATCCATCTTTATTTATTTTAACTTGAATATCATCACAATGCCCAGCTAAGGCTTCATCAATAGAGTTATCTACTACTTCGAATACCATATGATGCAAACCTGTTCCATCATCAGTATCTCCAATATACATCCCTGGTCTCTTACGAACAGCATCAAGGCCTTTTAAAACCTTAATATTGGAAGAATCATAAGTTTCTGTCATCTTTTAATATCTCAATAAAATCAATCGGACATTATAACAGATTAATTCCGCTTTAAACAGCCTTTCTAGCCCTCAAAACTCACCATAACTACTAGTTCTATTACCTGCTATTTTAAACTCCCTGAACCCGCATTTATTTCAAGCAAAGCAAAATATATTGATTAATGTTCCACGTGAAACAATTCAGCCTCAGGAAAAACTTTAGATATCTTTTTTTTCTGTACAGAAGTAATAAATATTTGTGTGTCCTTTTCTTTGAAAAACAAAGCTGCTTTAGATAATTTCTTTTTGTCAATTTCAGCATCAAAATCATCAAGGCACAAAATTGGCTTTTTAGTAGATTCATTTAATAACAAATCTATATAAGCCATATAAAAAGTTATTGATAGTATTTTTTTTTGACCTCTGGAAAGGGTTTGTGAAGCAGGATGTTTGCCAGTGAATATCTTAATGTCCATTTTGTGTGGACCATGTTGAAGTTGTCCGTATTTTAAATTATTTAAGCGATCTTCTTCTAATTGTTGTTCTAAACTTAAATTAATAGACCAACCCTTTTTAAATTCCAAATTTAAATCATTTATTTCTTTCTGCATATGTAATGAGAGCTTTAATATGTTTGGTTTTATTTTATAGAAAAAATGTTCTCTAATACTATTAAGTTCATGAGAAAAATTTATAAAAGTTTTTTCCCACAAATTGATTTCTGCAGAAGGAGCTTTATTTTTATAAAGAGTATTAAGCTGTTTGACACATTTATTAACTTTTTTCCAAAGTAATAAATAATCATGTTTCACGTGAAACACCAACCAGTCAAGAAAATTTCTTCTATAAAGCGGTCCAAAATCAACAAGTCTATAAACTTCTGGATCAATTGCTACAACGGGCAATAAGTTTGTTATAACAGATTGACTGTTAATTTTATTGCCGTTATGTTGTCCTTTCCACTGTCCATTTTTTTTCTTATTTATAGCAATTGTGTGTGAATTGATATCATTAATTTGAGTGTTGAAACATTCTAAAAAAACAGTACACGAACTTGCATTGAAATTAATCAGGTTTTTAAAATTTCCCTTGCGAAAAGATTTACCAGAGGATAAAAAATAAATAGCCTCTAATATACTGGTTTTACCAGAACCATTACTGCCATGAAAAATATTTATTTTTTTTGAAAATTCAAACTCTGTGTTTGTTATGTTTCTTAAATCATGAATTTTGAGCTTTTTAATATACACAAATGTAGAAAGTTATTATAAGACTAAACTAAATTCTAATTGGCATGACAACAAGACGACAACTATTATCTTCTGGATGTTTAATCAAGCAGCTACTTAAAGCATCTTTAAAATTAAACATAATTACATCACCTTCTATGGCATTAATGGCATCAATTAAATAAGTAACATTAAAACCAGTTTTTATTTCATCTATATCAGATTCTATAGAGACTAATTCTTCTGCTTGTTCTTGCTCGGGATTATGCCCTATGATTTTCATAGAGTTATTTGAAATATTAAGTTTAACACCTTTAAATTGTTCATTGGATAAAATGGCAGCACGTTGTAAAGCAGCCTTTAATAATACCTTATCAGTTGATAAAGATTTTTCCATATTCAAAGGAATTACAGTTTGATAATCTGGGAAGTTTCCATCTATTAATTTTGAAGTTAAACTAGTAGTATCACAAATAAAATTAATGTGGTTTTTTCCCATGTTAACTTTTATCAATTGGTCTTTGTCTCTGATGAGTTTTTGTAACTCTAAAACGCCTTTTCTAGGAATGAGCAATTGCTTATTTACATTATTATCATTTTTAAATTCACCTTCAGATAAGGCCAATCGATGGCCATCAGCTGCAACACATCTGACTTTATTATCATCAATTTCAAAAAGCAATCCGTTTAAAAAGTAACGAACGTCTTGTACAGCCATACAAAATGCAGATTGAGCCAATAATGTTTTTAACACACTGGATTCAATTTCTAAAGAATCATAAGTTTCAATATTTTCAATTAATGGATATTCAGACCCTGGTAAAGTTGCCAATGAAAACTTACTCTTACCTGTTTGCACTAAGCATTTATTTTCTTCAACAGAAAATGTTATCATGGCGCCATCTTGTAAGGCCCTACAAATGTCAAAAAATTTACGTGCAGGTACAGTTATTTCACCTTCTTCAATAATCTCAGCTTGGCAGGTACCTACCATTTCAACTTCTGAATCACTGGCAGTTATGGATAAAATGCCTGCATAGGCTTTTATATAAAAATTACCTAATACTGCCAATGTTTGTTTTTTTTCAACAACACCGTTAATTTCTGATAAAGGGTGTAATAAAGTTTCTCGTTGTATATTAAATATCATATATATATAAAAATAATAGTAGTAATTAAAGTAAAACTTGTTTAATAACTATACAAGTAATTGATTTTAAATGTTTTATTTAGCTAACTAGCTTAAAAAAAACTGTGGATAACTTGTGTACTAAAAATAAAATAATATTATTCCACTGTTTTTGCACAAGTTACTAACAGGTTATAATTAATCTGTTAGTAAATTTATTAATTTTTGTTTGTCTTCAAAATATTCAGGGGTTTCATCAAAGAGTTGTTTTATTTTTTTGTGTGCATATAAAACAGTCGTATGATCTCTGCCCCCAAAAGCTTCACCAATTTCAGGAAGACTTTTGTCCGTTAATTCTTTACTTAAAAACATAGCCATTTGTCTGGGCCTAGCTAAAGAACGTGTGCGTTTTTTTGATAGCAAATCTGATAACTTAATATTATAGTAGTTTGCAGTCTCTTTTTGTATATTATCTATAGTAATATGTCGATGATGTACATTAAAAAGTTCTTTAAGGGTTTTTTTTGTAAATTCTAATGAAATATCAACATGCCTAAAACTGGCATTTGCCCACAAAGTATTCAAGGCACCTTCAAGCTCACGCACATTTGATTTTATTTTTTTAGCTATGTAATATGCCACATCATCTACTAAAATAAAACCTTGTTGAATGGCTTTTTTCTGTAATATAGCCACCCTGGTTTCAAAATCTGGCGGATCTATACAGACACTTAGCCCCCAACCGAGTCTTGATTTGAGTCTTGATTCTAACCCATTCACTTCTTTTGGAAACTTGTCACAGGTAATGATGACTCTTTGTTTGCATTCAAGAAGCGAATTAAATGTATGAAAAAACTCTTCTTGTGTTCTTTCTTTACCTGCAAAAAACTGAATGTCATCTATCAATAAGGCTGAAACAGATCTGTATTGGTTCTTAAAATCACTTATTGTATTTGTTCTTAATGCATTTATCATGCCATTGACAAATTGTTCTGAGTGAACATAACAAACAATAGCCTTTGGATCTTTTTTTAATATTTTATTACCAATGGCATGCAAAAGATGGGTTTTACCTAAACCTGTGCTGCCATATAATAACAAAGGATTAAATTGAGTTAAAGGTTCTTGAGCTACTTGAAGAGCTGATACTTTAGCAATTGTATTAGAACTACCTTCAACAAAATTATCAAAAGTAAACCGATCATCAATGTTGGATGGTAGCTGCTTTATTAAAACATCTGGACTCTTTTTGTTGTTAGTAAGAACAGCTTTTTGTAAAGGCAGAGAAATATTTATATTAAAAGGTTTATCTGAAACATCTTTTATGGCCAAAATAATGAGTGAAAGATAATCCTTTTTTATTTTATCGATTATAATGTCATTTGGGGCAATTAAAGTGATTTCATCGGTACTTTCTTGAACTTGTAATGGTTTTAACCAGATGTTAATGTCATTGATATCAAGATCAGATTCTAATCGTTTTAAGCATTTCCTCCAAACCATAATATTTCTAGTTAGCAAACCATAAAAAAGAACATATTATACGCAAACACTAAAATAATGAGAGAATAAAGTCTAAATTAAGCCAAGAAAGTAATAAAACTGTTGAAAATATTGTTAAAAATGAGTATCCTAGCGAACCTTTTTTAAGGAAGCACTTTAACTTGTTGTTAAATGTTTCATAAAAAGGAATTTGAATTCAAAACTATTAAGTACTAAGGTGTATCATGAAAAGAACTTTTCAACCAAGCAATTTAAAACGTGCAAGAACGCATGGATTTAGAGCTCGTATGAAAACTAAAGGTGGAAGAGCAGTAATCAATGCCAGAAGAGCTAAAGGCAGACACAGATTAACTGTTAAACACTAAATTAGTTTTTTGAAGAATAAGCACATTGGCTGGCTTACCAAAAAAAGTTAGACTGCTTAATAAAGCAGATTATAACAACGTTTTTAAAAAGTCAGTCAAAGTCTCAAATTCTTCATTCCTCATTTTAATTCATAAAACTTCTAAACCCTATTCTCGATTGGGGTTAGTCATATCTAAAAAAGTTGATAAAAGAGCTGTTCAAAGAAACAGAATTAAACGCATAATCAGAGAATCTTTTCGAAATACTAATTTTGATATACAGTGTGACTATGCAGTGTTGGCCAGAGGAAAAGTAACAAGTTTAGAAAACAAAGACATATTTAACGCCATCAATAAATTGTGGTTTCAAGCACAAAATAAAGTTAAACAGATCAGGAAAAACAATGAATAATCCAAAAAACATGCTGTTAATAGCATTATTTTTTCTAGGCTTTCTTTTATATGCCGAATGGCAAAATGATTATGGCCCAAAACCTAATCCTACTCCTGTTGAGAATAACTCAAACTCAGGATTAGAAGATAATACGTTTCTTGAAACATCTGATATTCCACAAACAGTAAATAATGTAGAAGGTGATATTCCAGAAATGTCATCAACTCCTGATGTATTAAATCCACAAGTCACTAAAAAAGCTAAACAAACAGGTAATATAGTAACGGTCACAACAAATGTTTTAAAGCTAGAGTTTGATACAGTAGGAGCCTCAGTTGTTTATGCCGAACTACTGAATTATCCTTTAACCAAAAACTCAAAAGAAAATGTTGTTCT
>JBGCFT010000153.1:0-6213 GCA_045107085.1 Marinicellaceae bacterium
TCAGGTGCTGCTTATATATTTACCGATATAGAAAGCATATTTTCTAATGGCTTTGAAATAAACTGAATGATATTCCTAAAGAGCTGTATTGACAAAAACATGCAGAATATTAAAAAAACCTTATTTTTAATCCAATATGCAAAGTAAGAATATCCTAAATTTTTGTACTAAATATTTTCTATTGCCAATAAAATTTAACGATAAGTTGATAAATTTAAACGTTTTTTACTCTTCACACTAGTTTTTATCGTACAAGGTCTATTATATTCACTTTCTATAAGTCCTTGGCATCTCCAATGCGTATTAAATTGTTTTTATTCATGAATTTCATCATCAAATATTCAGCCTCAGCAAATACTTTCCAGTCTGATAGTTGAGTAAAACGATTCGATTTATCTCTTGCACTTTCTGCTAAAATCAATTTTTCATCAGATAACGAATCACCAACTCTGTTTATTTTAAATTGAGTGATTACTGTTTCAGAGGTGTAATACAATTGGCCTGTTAATCGTTTATTTTCCAAGTCAGCATTAAAATAGTCTTCCTCAGCTTTTATGACATCGAATTTTTCAAGCGAATCCATCAATTTAATTACTTCATTTAATTCGTTATCATTGAGATTCGTACTAAAAAACCCCGATTTTTTCATGTACATAGGGCGATAGACCTCAATGCCTCCGTTTGCAAAGATCCTAACATTGGGAGTCAAATCAGGCTTTAATAACTTGCTAGAATAAGAAACCATTTCTAAAATAGGCCTTTCTTGGGCATTAAGAGATGTAAAAGTATTAACAAGTAATACAAATAAAAACCCGATCATCCATTGTTTATTTTTTAATTGTGCAATATAAGTATTCATATTATTCTCCATCTTCCTCGAATCCATTTAAAAAGATGATATCTGTTACAGAAACCGTTATAGTTTCACTATCGTTTAACAACCCTTGTCCATTATCTGTCACTATAACATCAAAAGTAAATTCATCAAGACTCTGTGTTTTTGAAGGTGTAAATAAAAATTCACCAGTTGGTGAGATACTCGCTCCTTCTGGTTCACCAGATAAACTAAAGGTTAAAGTATTAACTGGCAAATCTACATCTGTTGCAGTCGCAGTAAAACTTAATGTTTCAAGTTCATTGATGGTTTGATCACCAATAAATGTGAGTTCTGGTGCAGTATTGACCTCATTTACTGTGATTGTAATGGTTTCATTATCCATCAAGGTTCCTGTTCCATTATCACTCACAATCACATCAAACGTATAGTCATTAGGTCCTTGTGCTTCAATAGGTGTAAAGCTAAACTCACCGTCAGTTGTTATACTCGCACCTGAGGGTTCACCGGCTAAACTAAAAGTTAAACCGTTCGCTGGTAAATCTGAATCTGTCGCTGAGGCAGTAAAGTTTAATGGTGCCAATTCATTTATTGATTGATTACCAATTGAGGTCAATTCTGGTGCTGTATTGGTTTCATTTACGGTGATTGTAATGGTTTCATTATCCATTAATTCACCTGTTCCATTATCGCTCACAATCACATCAAATGTATAATCATTAGACCCTTGTGTTTCAGTGGGTGTAAAGCTAAACTCACCGTCAGTAGTTATACTCGCACCTAAGGGTTCACCTGCTAAACTAAACGTTAAATCATTAGCTGGTAAATCTGAATCTGTCGCTGAGGCAGAAAATGTCAATAGTGCCAGCTCGTTAATTGATTGATTACCTATATCGTCCAGTTCTGGGGCTATATTTACTTCATTAACAGTGACAGTTATCATTTCGGAATCACTTAACTCTCCGGGTCCATTATCGGTAACTATGACTTCAAAAATGTAATCTTCTGGTCCTTGCAGTTCAGTTGGCGTGAAACTAAAAAACCCACTTGAAGAAATAAAAGCGCCATCTGGTTCACCCGATAAACTAAAGGTTAAAGTTTGACTAGGCATATCTGCATCAGTGGCCGTAGCTGTAAAGCTTAACATCTCCATTTCATCAATTGATTGCATTCCAATACTGGCAAGTTCTGGGGCAATATTGGCCTCATTTACTGTAACTGTAATGGTTTCCATATCTTCCAATAAACCTGTTCCATTATCGGCAACAATGACATCAAATGTATAATCATTAGGACTTTGTGCTTCTGTGGGTGTAAAGCTGAAATTACCATCAGAAGTTATTGTAGCACCCATTGGTTCACCTGATAATCTATATGACAAAGTATTGGCAGGTAAATCTGTATCTGTTGCTATCGCAGTAAAATTTAATGTATTCAGTGCATTAATTGATTGATTGCCAATATTATTGAGAATTGGCGCTGTATTTTCTTCATTCACTGTAACAATAATTGTTTCAAAATCACTTAAAGCACCTTCACCATCATCAGTTACAATGACATCAAAACTATAATCGCCTGGACCCTGAGCTTCAGCCGGAGTAAAGTTAAACATACCACCTTCAGTAATACTTGCACCTATTGGTTCGCCTGATAAACTAAAAGTCAAGTTATCAGCAGGTAAATTGGCGTCAGTTGCTGTCGCCGTAAATGTGAGTGTTTCCAATTCACCAACTGACTGGTCACCAATAGCTGTCAGAATTGGGGCAACATTGGGTTCTGTATTCTCATTAACTAAAACATTAACAACACCATAACTACAAGTATTGGTTGCACCTGCATCATCTACACAGGTTTTATAGACAAATAAATCAGGGTCACTAGTAACTCCCGTATGTGAATAACTAAATGTCCCATTGGCATTTAAAGTGACATTCCCATGAAAAGGACCTCTAAATACTTGTGTTGACATATTCAGACTTAATAAATCTGGATGCGTATCATTATTTAATAATGAACTAGAACCGCCATCTACTAATGTGACTGTACCACCAATTTCGACAGTCAATTGATCTGTTACTGGCGCTGGAATTCTTTTACTGGTAAAAAACCAGTTAAATGTCTCGTTGTACCGTACATCTGCAGAAGTAATGGCGATATTATTACCTGGAAGAAAGGTTCCACCAGTTCGGCATACAGCAAAACCAGTACTTTTATCAAGTGCTACTGTGATGTCACAATCAGAAGCATTAGAAATACCTCCATAAATCAAATTCAATGTATAATCATCTGCAGTACCAGAAATATGGTCATTTCCAGATCTGGCAAAAAGAAGAGTATTAACATCATCTCCAACTATTGCTCTTTGATCTTCATCAAAGCCTTGGCCTTGTTGCATTGTTGCTTCGGTAGATGGCAATCCATACAAACCAGAAACTGTTCTATCTGCATTGGTTGCAAAACTACTGCCCAAAGGCAAATCAGCAAGGTCTCTTGAATAATTGCTTTGGTCCACTGCTCCATCTGGAGTGACAAAGGGATTGTTTGAATCGGTTAAGAACCAGTGTAAATTTTCGTCATCCCCTCTTATATCATCAGAAGATCCTCGCACACCATCAACGCCACTATTTATATCAAAAACTGCATTAGTTCCCTCGGTGGCTTTTGTATATTCCCTATCTGCACTTGGTAGACCAGATTCTACAGCAGCATTTGGATGAGCCATTCCAATGCAATGTCCTATTTCATGCAACAAAGCAGATTCTATGTCTACTTGATTAAATGCAATGTCATTATTCGCTCCTGTTAAAAGATTTCCCTCTATCGCCACCAACTGATTAAAACGGTCAATGCTATTTTGAACAGGAATCTCTAAACTGGCTGCTGAATTGGAACCAACCACAATACAAACTTTATTAGTTATAATTCCACCTGTTCCGTTATAATTTTTTGAATGAGCCACCAAATCCACACCGTTTGCATCGCCTGCAAATATATAAGCACCAGCATATAATTCTTTATTTACGCTAAAAAACATTAACACCAGTCCAATCATTGATAATAAATTAAATGTCTTCATAATTGCCTTATTCCAGTGTGTTCATTAAAAGTTAAACTATACTGCATTATCCTATTCTCATAATTATTTAAAGTCAATTTCTATTAGATTTTATGAATTCAATAATTATCTTATAAGTATTGTAATAATTATGTGCTGGTATTCTCATTATTAACATTTTATAAATTATATTTAACACCCTAGTCCATAAGTCACGAATTTTCTTTATCCTATTGACTATATATATAGTTACATAGTAAGCTATATACTAATTTATATAGATGGTGAGATTAGTTATGGATACATTGCATGAAGGTTTTAGATACATACATATTATTGGTGGTTTTATTGGGTTGTTTTTATATTGGATACCGATATTAAGTAAAAAAGGCAGCCCTTTGCATAAAAAAGTCGGTATTTTTTGGGTGTGGCTGGCTCGACTTGTTTTAGCTACGGCATTTTTAGGCGTCTTAATGTACATACCTAAACTATTAGCAGATGGAAAAACACCATTCAGTCATCCAAACAGTTATGCATTTATCATGTTCTTAGGCTATTTGGCTGTTGTTACTTATGTTGTGACTATTTTTGCTGTAGAAGTGCTGAAACACAAAACTGAGGTGAATGGATTGGCCACTGTCTTTATGAAAAGTTTGGCTTATATGAGTATTGTTTTAAGTTTTTGGATAATCTTTTACGCCTTGTATTACAAACCAGATACCATGATTGTATTATTGGCATTAAGCCCAGTTGGGTTAACTACTGGTTGGGGCATGCTTAGTTATATGAAAGGCAATCAAATCAGCAAAAGGGCTTGGTTATACGAACATTTAGGCTCTATGATAGGTGCAGGTATTGCTTTTCATACCGCATTTGCAGTTTTTGGCATGTCAAGAATGTTCGATATTGGTCTAACTGGTGCATTGGCAGTGATTCCTTGGATACTTCCTACAATCATTGGCATTCCAGCTTCAATCATCTGGCGCAGACATTACCAAAAGAAGTTTAAAGAAATACCTGCTTGAGATGCTGGACTTAAAAATTAAAGACAAATATTAAGGAGTTAACTTGAGTTTAAAACATATCTTACTCGGAATTCTTCAAGAACCTAAAAGTGGCTATGATGTAAAAAAAATATTTGATCAAGTATTTAGTAATTTTTGGGCAGCTGAATTATCACAAATTTATCCACAGTTAAAAAAACTTGCAGCCCAAAACTTGTTAACTGTGAGTGAGGTTGAATCAGAAAAAGGCCCAAATAAAAAAATCTACCAAACCACTGATTCAGGCAAACAAGAATTGGTCTTATGGTTAACCAAAGGACCTGTAACAAATACAGAAAAATTGGCTTATTTAGCGCAAACTTTTTTCTTAGATGCTTTAGAGAATAATCAGCAAAGGTTAAAGTTTCTTGAAGATTTATTAGAACACATGAAAATTTGGCACAATACTTTGGTTACTATCCAAAACGATATGAAGCAAGAATTCACTGACTACCCTCATGGCCTTCCTGATGAAGAATTTTACCCCAACCTAACCTTAATGCTGGGCGTCAAAAAAGTCGGTGCTAATGTTGAGTGGGTTGAAGAATCGATTGTATTGCTGCGAGAAAGAATGCATTAATATTAATGTACACAATTACTGCGCTAACATTTCAAGTTCAGATTTTGAATATTTAGTTTCTGCATAAATTGGGTTGTTTGCAATCTCTTTTAAACCTTGCATGGTTTTAAAAATAGATTTTTTGATCAGGCTATGATTGATAGGTTTTATGGGAAATTTCGGGTCAATATACACCTGATAATTGACTAATGTTTTATTATCTGAAATAGTTTCTAATTTCCAAGTCATTTCTATGTTTTTCACTCTGTGAATCTTTTTAGAAGCTTTTTTATAATCTGGAATTGACTTAAAACTCACTGTAAATTGTTTATTAGTTGGATTATAGATGACATCTGATTCAAGGTAAAATTCTCGATCTTTAAACCATAATGGTGATTCAATAATAGTGTGATAGACCCTTTTGCGAAAATCTATCATATCAACCATTTTATTTGAAAGGCAATTATAAACCCATTGCTGACAATTTGCAGTGTCTTGAAGCGCCGCTAAAATAGTATCCGCATCTTTATTTATTGTCACTTGAGCTTTAAAATGCTTCAATTTGTAAGATGGTTTTTTAAGCGAATAAATAGCAACGCCTTTTTTATCTTTAACCAGTTCCCAATCTGATGCGAAAATCATTGGAGAAAAACAAACCAACAAGAGTAAAAGTAAATTCTTTAAAATAGGCACAAGTCTAATGATTAACCTGCTAAACCAT
>JBGCFT010000154.1:0-2592 GCA_045107085.1 Marinicellaceae bacterium
CGTCCAGCTGAAGTCGAATCATTATTGGGCAATCCTGCCAAAGCCAAAAAACTGTTAAACTGGACTCCAACCACCTCTTTTCAAGATTTGGTTGCTGAAATGATGCAACAAGATTTCAATCAATAATCCTGTTTAAACCGATCACTTGATAAGGTATGAAAACCTTAATGTTATAGCTTCAAGATTATAGAGATTTATTAAATCTCTTATTAATATGTCCTGTTATAATTTTTTTATATGTATGTCATAATAGAAGTCTTCGTTTCACAATGAAGTCATGATTTATTAATGAGCCACATATTTATGACAGATAAAAATAATTCAGAGCAGCAACGAGATATTGATAACAAAATTAAGCACATCCTTGATGCCATCAAAGATGAAGACACCTTAGATTTGTCTGAAGATGTTTCTGATCCCAGCTTGATTCGTGATTACTCTGATCTCATTGATAACGATGAAGACATGACGGAGTTTGCCATTGGTGCCCAAATAAGCCACTGGAAGATCAAAAAAATCATCGGCAAAGGTGGCATGTCAGTGGTTTATCTTGCTGAAAGAAACGATGAACAATTAAATCAACAAGTGGCATTGAAAGTTGACTCTCATGGCTTTGCCAACCAATCTTTGGCTAAGCGTTTTATCCGTGAAAGACAAATACTGTCTGATTTAAATCACCAAAATATCGCCAAACTTTATGATGTTGGTGTGACTAAAAAAGGCATCCCATGGTTTGTAATGGAGCTCATCCAAGGGCAAAACATATTAGAATATGCCGAATCGAACAATTTAAATATTGAACAAAAAATCATTTTATTTAAACAAGTTTGTCATGCATTGGCTTATGCGCATGCAAAAGGCATTGTGCACAGAGACATCAAACCTGGCAACTTAATGGTTACAGATGACAAGGTGGTTAAATTACTCGATTTTGGCATTGCCTCTGACAGTGAACAAAAATCTCTTACCATGACGGGATCAATCATTGGTACACCAGGATATATGTCGCCTGAACAAGCCAGAGGCTTAAACAATGAAATTGATCGGCGCAGTGATATTTTTTCTGCTGGTGTTTTGTTATACAAATTAATCAAAGGCGATTTGCCCTTTAAAGCAGAGAGCATTTCTGAAATTTCCTATAAAATCATTCACAATGAACCGACTTTGATTGGCAATCAGATTCCTTCTGATATCAGCGCCATTGTTTTTAAGTGCTTAGAGAAAAAAGTAGATCAAAGATACCAATCCTTTAAACAATTACTGGATGATTTGAACGCCTATCTTAATGGCGATATTATTCAAGCCCGAAAAATTACTTTTTGGGGTCGAAGCGTAAAGAAAATCAAAAAAAATCCTTTGGTTAGCTTAGCCATAATCACAGCCCTGATTGCTTCTATTGGTGGTATCACTTATGGCATTTATGAGTCATTTTCTTCCCTTAAAAAAGTACAATTAACCAAAGAATATTTGAGTACCACAGAAAATATTAAAAATAAAATAAGACGCATTCATATGATGCCTTTGCACAATGTTTTAGATGAGTATGCTTTGATTAAAAAAGAAATTGAGTCTCTGAAATCCACCATTGAATCAAACAACATCAAGGACAATGGCATGAGTGATTTTGCTCTGGCCACGGCCTATCAAAACATGAGACTTTATGATGAGGCCTTAAAGTATTTTAAAGCCGCTGAAAAAAAGGGTTGGAAATCACCAGAAATGTATACTGGCCTTGGAGAAGCTTTGGCCATTGAATGGGATTCTCAAAGGTCTCTTGCAAAAAGTATTAAAGATGATGATGAATATAAAATAGCACTAGAAAAAGCCAAAGACCAATATTATTATCCTGCGATAGAATATTTACAAAAAGCGCAACAAGGTTCAATTTTTGAAAATTATTTAAAAGCCAAAATTGCATTGGTTGACTTTGATTATGAAGAAGCTATCAAACAAGCCTTATTAGACATAGAGAAAAATCCTTGGCATTATGAATCCTTGCGTTTGGTGTCTTATTCACATTATCAAATATTCTTCAAGCAAGGCTCTGCTGATGGCTATGATATGGCTTATCCACAATTACAAAAAAGTAATCAGGCCCTGGAAAAAGCCATAGCAATAGGCAGTTCAGATCCTTCAAACTATGTCACAAGATGTTCCTATGCTGGAACTGAAATGCAAATTCAAAAATATTTGGCATACAAAAATATAGATGAAGCTTATCAACAAGGACTGAAATATTGTAAAGCCGCTATTTTATTAGATCCTGATGCCGCAACTCCTTGGGCCAATCTTAGCTTATTTCATGTAACCTATGCAGCCTATTTAGAATCTGTTGATCAGCCAAGCGAATTGTATTACAAAAAATCTTTAGCAGAACTATCCGCTGGTTTAGAAATTTTTCCAGGTGAATATAAATTACTCATACAAACCATTAAGCCATTAATGAAATTAGTCAATTTTGCCATTGAAAAATCTGAAGATCCAATGCCTTATTTCGATAGAGCACTCGATGATGCCAAAAAGGCCGCTGAAATTAATAATAAATCTCATACACCAATTTTTGAATTGGCTCGCATTTACTCAAATTTATCT
>JBGCFT010000155.1:0-18015 GCA_045107085.1 Marinicellaceae bacterium
TTCAGATTCTAGATCATCTTCTAGTTCTAGTTCTAATTCTAAACCTTCTTCTGATTCAGATTCTAGATAATCTTCTAGTTCTAATTCTAAATCTTCTTCTGATTCAGATTCTAGATCATCTTCTAGTTCTAATTCTAAATCTTCTTCTGATTCAGATTCTAGATCTTCTTCTAGTTCTAATTCTAAATCTTCTTCTGATTCAGATTCTAGATCATCTGCTAGTTCTAATTCTAAATCTTCTTCTGATTCAGATTCTATATCTTCTTCTAGTTCTAATTCTAAATCTTCTTCTGATTCATCAACACCTTCTACTAGAGTAATTTCTTCTAGTTCTATTTCGAAATCTTCATTCGTACCATCAGCTAAATCATCTAAGCTTAACTCCTCGAACTCTTGGACTTCGTCTAGTGTAGACTCTTCAGCATCTGTTGATTCAGACTCAACATCTATGTTTGTTTCTTTCGTGTTGTTATTGAATGCATCTTCATCAAACTCTAAATCTATTTCCGAATCTAAATCTAATGATTCGTCAACAAGATCTTCGCTAATTTCTATTTCTTCAGGTTCATCAGAACTTAAATCTTTCTCTTCATTCTCAGATCTATCTGCTTGCAAATCTTCTTCATCAAAACTGAAGTCTAAATCTATACCATCATTTTCTGAAGATACTTGTTCAGTAACAGCTCCTTGATCAACTTGTTTTAAATCCTTTTCATTTATCTCATTTATTATAGATTTATCTTCTTCTGATTGTTCCAAATCAATGTCTATTAAATCTTCATCTTGTAAACTAACATCAGAATTATCTTCTTGATCTTCTGAATCAATAGAATCATTTTCTTCAATTTCTTCAGAAATTAAATTCAAACTTGCTTCAGCTACATCTAATTCTATATCTTCTGAATCTTCAATATTTTCATCATCTTGAATATCTTCAACATCATCTAAAAACTCTGATAAATCAAATTCATTAGATCCGGT
Source organism: Marinicellaceae bacterium (assembly GCA_045107085.1). Taxonomy (GTDB): domain Bacteria; phylum Pseudomonadota; class Gammaproteobacteria; order Xanthomonadales; family Marinicellaceae; genus NORP309. The sequence goes on from JBGCFT010000155.1 coordinate 982, forward strand.
TTCTTCTTTTGTTGCCAAATCATGTTTTTTACTTTCAAGCTCTTCAAGTAAATTTTTAAAATAATCATGTAATTCAGAAGTGACTTGATTAGACTGTGATTTACTGGTTAAGTCTTTCATTATTTCAGAAGCTTCTGCGCTAAATTCTGAAATCTTCTCTACTGTTTCATTTTCAAATTCTACATCTAGTTCATTAGATAATTTTGCAGCAAGCTCCAATGGAGTTGTCATTTCAACTATACTCTTGACTGATGCCATATTTGCAGCACCATTTAAAGTATGAACTACACGAATAAATTGTTCAGTAGAACTAGCATTTCCAGTTTCTTTTATGTTATTTATATATTCTGAAATTTCACTTAAATGGCCTTCAACTTCTTGCTGTAAAATTTCTATAAACACAGGATCTACAGATAAGTCACTTTCTACAACATCATCAGGTGTTGTTGTATCACTTGAAGTTGAATCTATTTCTTCATTAAGAGTAATTATTTCATCAAATTCTTCATTCACTATATCATTTTCAACTGATCCAGTATCGATTTCAGTAGTTTGTATTTCATCTTTAATGCTCGTACCCTCATCAAAGATAATACTTGTTACTTCTTGCTTATCAATCACTTTTTCTGCAGCCTCAAGTATTTGATAATAACCAGGAGGTACTATGGTTTCATCTTTAAGGGCTTGGTATAAGTCTGGCAGTATTTCTGTTGATTTTTGCATAACCAGTATGAAAGATTGATTCAATCTTTCTGAGTCGTTTAAGACCAGGTTGGTCATATCTTCTATACGCCAGCTATAATCACCAATGGCTAAGGCACCAACTAGTCGACCGCTGCCTTTTAATGTATGATAAATTCTTCTTATTTCACCAAGTAATTCCATTTGTTCATCAGGGTTTTTCTCCCATCTTGGGAAGATCGAATTGAGATGTTCTAACTCTTCTTCAAATTCTTCTAAGAAAACTTCTTTAATATCTTCATCAGTTTCTTCACCAAACGAAACATAAAGATCTTGCTTCTTCTCTTCTTCCATAAAGCTTAATTCAAGTTCAGTTTCTGTCTTGTCTACTTCTTCTAGTTCAGCATTTTCTTGACTTTCTAAAGTCGTTTCATCACTGTTATTCATCTCTTCTACTGAAGGATTTGAACTTTCTTCAGTCGTTGATTCCGATAGTTCGGATTGAATTAATTCCTCAGTGTCTAATAATAAATCATCTTCATAGTCTATTTCATCATTTGAGTCCAAATCAAACTCATCATCAAGCTCGTCTTCCAAATCAAAATCATCATCAGACATATTGTCTAAATCTGCGTCTATGTTTTCTGGTTGAACATTGTGCTTTTTAGCTAGCTCTATTGTTTCAAATAAAGAATCAATGTTGGTTTTTGCAAGTTCTAAGATTCGCTCTTCGCCTTTTACACCATCACTTAAATATTCTAGATAATATTCTAAACTAGCAATTGACTCTGCCAACATATTGAGTTGATTGGCTGTCGGCTTGTAATCAGGGTTGAGCATATAGTTAGACGTGTATACTTCTATCTTATCAATTTGTTCTGCTACATCTTTGTAGCCTGACATATTTAATGCACCACTAATCTCTTTGAGTAACTTAGGTGATGATTCAATTGTCTCCTTTTTCCAAGGTTCTTCTATGTATTGAACAAAATTATGTTTAATTTTTTGTAAGTTAGAAATGGATTCTTTTGCAAGAGTGTCCATTATGTTTTTCATTTCAGTTGTAGAGATAGAATTCTCTTCACCCTCAGTGTTCCGTGGCTTAATTTCGCCTAAAGATTGAATATTTTCATCTAATGAAGATTCAACAAATAACAGTGTTTCTGCAACGTGCATGATCACATCGTTGTCTAGTTTATCTTCTGTTTTTAAACCTTCTTCTATGATGGCAATTTCATCGCGAACTTTTTCACGCGCCACACCAATGCCAATGATTCCCAATGTGTCTGAAATTTTCCTCATCGAATCAATTATATTCTCTAAATCTGATGAAGTGGTCTCATGATTGCGATTGTACAAATCCAAGCTTTCTTGTATGGTCATTAAATCTTCTTTAATAACGCTGGTAACTGACTCCAGAAGCTCACGATTTTTACCAGATAAACTACTTTGTGCGTGCTCTATCTCTTTGTCATCTGATATGAAATTTGCTAAATTGAAAAACTGTTGAATCTCATTTATTCTTCTATCTTTGCTATCTGAAAGTGCTACGTAATATAATAAATTATTAGTCAATTCTCTATAATAACTGTCATCCTTACTTTTTGGAACGGTTATCATTCTTATCGCTTGATCAAGTCTTGCTGCCAGCTGTTTTACAGTAACAGATTCTTCTAAACCACCATTGATAAGGGCTTCAAATAGTCCTCCAGCCACCCAAAAAAGTTGCTTTTCTTCAACAGGCGTTATCACTGTTTTTAATTTATCAACAATGATTTGAATTTTTTTCAGATTGCCTTTGACATCAACATTTTTTAACCAGTTTAATAAACAAACTTGATAGGCCGATCTAATTTTTTTGACAACTTGCTCTAATTGATTTTGACTTAAGGTGAAACTTGATCGTAAATTTGATTCTGGCAACCCAAGACTCAGGTCAGGATTAAATAATGCGCTTTCTGATAGTAACTGATCACCTTTTACTGTTCGTAAATCATTGACAAGTGGCAATAACACCATTGGAATATCTTTGTATCCTAATTGTATTCTTTCCAAATAGTCAGGTAATAAAATGATGCCACGCATCAAAACTTCAAAAGAATCTTTTTCGGAATCTACTTCTTTATTAAGAATCTTTTTGACGACCTGTTCCATTTCTTCTGCAACCATTGCTGCACCATACAATTCTACCATTTTCAGGGTTCCTTGTACTTGGTGTAAGTATGTCGCACAAAATTGCAACTGGTTTTCGTCTTCTGGATTTTCAACATACTCTTCAATAGCAGCTTGTGCTCTATTAAAGGTTTCATCAAGCTCTTTTTTAACCCAAATTAATGTTGAAAAATCTATTTGTTCAATATCACTCATATTTATTATCTAATCTAATTTATATGCCAATGTTCGTTTATATGTTATGCGTGTCATATTGTCACTTTTCCAATTACCAATATCTGTTGGATTAAGAATCAATATGCCACCTTTTTTTAAAAACCTTTTAAAGCCTTCTAAAATTTCTACTTTTTTATCTTTTGAAAAATATATCAATACATTTTGGCAAAATATTATATCGAATTTGATATTAGGCATATCCTGAATTTTCAATAAATTAAAAACACCGAATGCAACTCTATCTTTCACATCTTTTGCGATTGTAAATATATTATCATTCACATTTTCTATATAGGGTTTATAAACCATACTTATTTCTGTGAGCTTTTGTTTATTATAATAAGCATTATCTCCCAATGACAACGCTGGTTTGCTCACATCTGTGGCAGTTACACCATAGTAAACTTTTTCTTTATCTGAATCATTTTTTAAATTTTGTAACATCATTGCCAGAGAATAAGGTTCTTCACCTGTGGCACAACTAACGCTCCAAACTTTATAATGAAACTTATTGTTATTAGATAAAACCTTTTTAAAATCATCTCCAACTAGATCATAAGAGGGCTTATGCCTAAAAAAACTGGTTTCATGAACTGTTAACCTATCCAAAAGTTCACTCCATTCTAATTTTCCAGTAATACCGTTATTTATAATCTGCCAATATTCAGAATAAGTTTTTACACCTAACTCTCTCATTCTTGACCAAATTTTTGTTTGCAAGAAAGATTCACGCTCTTTTGGAACCGTTATACCTACTCTTTTTTCTAGCATTGTTGACCATTTTACATAATCAAATGACTTTAAATCTGGTAAAAAAATCAAGCTTTCATTGGCAAAGTTTTTCACAAGCTTATTTAAAATTCTTCAGTTGGTAACTTGAAATCTTGTACAGAGAGTCTCAACTCGTTGGCTAATTCCACTAAGTTTCCAATAGATTCAGCAGTTTGTTGTGTACCTACTGAAGTCTGCGTTGTAATTTCTTGAATCACATTCATGGTTCCAGAAATGTTAGTTGCTGCTACAGATTGTTGTTTTGCTGACTCAGATATATTTTGAATCAATTCAGCTAAGTCATTAGATACAGCCTCAATTTCTGTTAGGGCATCACCTGCATTTTCTGCTCTCTTTGCTCCATCAACCACCTCTGCAGTGGTTTGTTCCATTGACGCTACCGCTTCGTTAGTATCTGATTGAATGGTTAAAACCAAAGACTCAATTTGCTTGGTTGCATTTGATGCACGTTCAGCCAGTGATTGAACTTCATCAGCTACAACTGCAAAACCACGACCTGCTTCACCAGCAGACGCAGCTTGAATCGCAGCATTCAGTGCCAAGATATTCGTTTGTTCAGAAATGTCATTAATTAGTTCAACTATGTTACCAATTTCTTGTGAACTTTCTCCCAGCCTTTTAATTCTCTTAGATGTCTCTTGAATCTGGTTACGAATATTATCCATGCCCTCAATCGTCTGACGTACAATTTCTGCACCATTATGAGCAATTAATACTGATCTTTGTGCAACATCAGCTGATTCTAATGAATTAATTGAAACCTCATCAATAGAAACTGCAATTTCATTAATCGCAGCTGAGGCATTCGTAATTTGGTGAGCCTGATGTTCACTGGCTTCAGCTAAATGCAATGCTGTGGCTTGCGCTTCTTGGGCAGCAGAAGCCACACCAACTGATGCATCATTAATTGTTTTTACTAAGCTTCTTAATGCTTCTACGGCAAAGTTTACAGAATCAGCAATCGCTCCCGTAATATCTTCAGACACTGTTGCATTTACTGTTAAATCACCATCAGCTAACGAACCCATTTCATCTAACAGCCTCAAAATCGCCAATTGATTCCTTTCGTTTAAGTCCTGTGCTTCTTTGGCACGCTTTCTGTCACTTTTCGTCAAAGAAAACAATATAAACATAAGCCATAATACTGATAACGCACCGAGTATATATTGAGCTTCTGTAGATGGAATTTGTGGAATTTCTTCTTTAATTCTGTCAGATAAACTTTTCGCTTGTTCTACAAAAATTGGCGTATCATTCACAATATCTTCTTTAGCGACTTGCGCCTCGAAAAGGTCTTGGGCGTCCATTACTTCTTCGATATCACCTTGAAGACTTGTAAATATATTGTAAACCGCACCCAATGATTCAATAACTGTTTTATCTGTTACTGCTCTTATGTTTTCGTCACCATTAAACATACCATTAAGAACCCGAGAAAACCGAGTAGTATCCGTTCTTAAATCGTCTGCTGCCTGAACAGCTGCCATTCCACCTTTTAGTACATCACCCATTCTTCTTAACATTCTATCTGCTAATACAATTTGATTACTGGCAATCCTGACTTGCTCTTGTGGTGCTTTAATTTTAACTAACTGCTTAACAACTTCATCACTTTTGGCTTGTAGTAAAGGAATTTCAGAGGCAAACTTATTATAAATACCAGTCATTGTTAATATAAGGTCCCTCTTATCGAGAATGACAGATACATTTTCATCAATTTCTGTCCATGAAGTCATCATGGTTGCAAGTGTTGCATTCACTGCAGTTGGGACTCTTGGATAATTTCCATTTGATTCGCCATTATCTAATGACTGAATTTTATTTTGTACCACATCGCGTTTGGCTTTTAAATTATCAAAGGAATCTTGGTCTCCAGAAGCGGTTAATTCAGCATGTTGCGCCAATTGCTGGGCTTTAATCTGAATATCATCCGTAGCCTGAACATGTTGAACTCTGTTATCATTCAAATTTCCTAATGTAATTGAATTGATAATAAAACCCAAAATTAATGCTAATAGTATTAGCACTTGCCACATTGGCAAGGTTTTTGTTTGACCGCCTAAATCACTTGACGTTACACTCATAATTCTACTCTCTTTTCGTTATATTGCTGCTGCATTTTTGAAAGATGGATCGTTAATTAATAACTCATCCTCAAACACATTCCATATAACATCTTCTTGGTTATATGCAACTTCTACGTACTTTAATGGGGATTCTTCTTCAGAACCATTATCATCGTTATGAACATGTTCTTTTGTGAAGTGTTTTTGGCCAAATACTTCATCAACAACCAAACCAACTTGTCCCCCGGCTTGTTGGATAACAACCATTCTAGTATGGGCAGTAGTTTTGGTTGCTTTTTGAAACAAATAAGATTTTAAGTCAATAACTGGAATTAAATTACCGCGAATATTACCCAAACCTAATACCCATGAAGCTATACCTGGGATTTTAGTAGTATCGGTCAAAATCAAGACCTCTACAATTTTATCAATGGCTAAGGCATAGTAAGTCTCGTCAACTTTAAATCCCACTCCAGACCACTGATCTTTGATTTTTACTTGTTCTATTTTTACCGTATGTTTTAAGCTTAATCGCTCGTATTCACTTAAAAGTTCAAATGGTTTTACACTGTTTATTGCCATATTAACCTGCCTTTATGTGTGTTTTGATTGCTTCTAGTAACTCTTCCTTGGTAAAGGGCTTGGTGAGATAAAGCTCTGCACCAACAACTTTTCCTTTGGCTTTATCGAATAAACCATCTTTTGATGACAGCATGATAACTGGTGTTGATTTGAACTCTTGATTCATTTTTATCAACGCACATGTTTTATAGCCATCCAGTCTAGGCATCATAATATCAACGAAAATTATATCCGGATGAAGATCCGATATTAATGATAAGGCTTCATAGCCATTTTCTACCGAAACCACATTGCACCCTTCTTTTTTTAATAGAGTTTCTGCAGTTCTTCGGATGGTTTTTGAATCATCAATTACCATGACTTTTAAGCCTGTTAGATCTAACTCTTTATTATTTTCGCTCACTGATTTACCCTTAATACTTTTTATTATTAAATATATTATATTTGTTTATTTAACAGCCTTAACACACTTCTCTGATATGACCAAAAAGCTGTACTATCGTCAAGGATACTTCAATTGAATTTTTTTTTCACTCATTTTTCTATATTTAACTTACATTTATTATTAACTTGTCGAGCTAACTCTGTAAATTATAAGAAAATTACTCAATTAAACATTCAAATGAAAAATAGTTATAATTTATGTCAGTTATTCTGATTATTGAAAATATTTTACTTTAGGGTGATTTCATTTAACGACTTGAGTATAATAGTATGAATTAATAATAAAGAGACAGTTAAGCTTATGAAAATTGGTTTTTTAATGGATCCTATTGAAGGAATAAATACTAAAAAGGATTCAACTTTTGCCATGATGTTGGAAGCACAGTCTAGAAACTATGAAATACATTATTTTACTGAAAATGATATATATGTCTCTGAACATAAACCTTATGCAAAATCCATTACACTGAAACTGATAGACAGACAAGAAAACTATTTCGAACCCATTTCTAAGCAGACAATAAATCTCTCTGAATTAGATATTATTTTCATGCGCAAGGATCCTCCATTTGATTTAGAATATATTATGGATACTTATGTTTTAGATCTGGCTGAAAAATCGGGAGTCCTTGTCGTTAACACTCCACAATCTTTGAGAGATGCAAATGAAAAATTTTTCACTGAAGCCTTTCCACAAGTTAGCCCCAAGTGTCTGATTTCAAGAAACCCAAATCACATTAAAAAGTTTGCGAAAACTTTAGACGAAGTAATTATTAAACCAATGGATGGGATGGGCGGTTCTTCTATCTTTCAAACCGGTAAAAACGACAAAAACTTGAATGTTATTATTGAAACAGTTACACAGGAAGGAAGAAGAACCACAATGGCTCAAGAATTTATTCCTGAAATTAAGCAAGGAGATAAACGCATCCTAATCATAAATGGAAAACCTGTGCCTTATGCGCTGGCCAGGATTCCTTCTGATGAAGATTTCAGAGGAAACTTAGCAAAAGGTGGAACTGGAGTAGGAGTTAAACTTTCTGAGGATGATTATAAAATTTGTGACATTGTTGGACCCAAACTCAAAGAGATGGGCATTATATTTGCTGGCATTGACGTTATTGGTCAATACTTAACAGAAGTTAACGTTACCAGTCCTACTTGCATCAGAGAACTTGATGCATTGTATGATTTAAATATTGCCGGTCAGATGTTTGATGAAATCGATAAATTACTAAAAAGTGAATAACAAAATATCAATAGTTGATAAAAATATATTAACTTTTACGTTAAGCGCATTGCTACTCAGTGCATTAGTATTAGGTATAGTTTTTACACTTGAAGATAGTAGCGATAATGATTCGCTGCCCAGTCTGGATGTTATTCTCTCCAAACAAAAAAGTCTGCAAGCTCCTGAAAAAGCAGATTATTTGGCAAAAAATGACCAGCTAGGTGGAGGTGAATCTGAAAAAAATGTTCGTCCTCAAAATATCAAAACGGGTATTTCAGTCGATGATCAAGGCAACCATATGATTGAACAGGTTGAAAACATTCCGAACATACAAGAAGTTAAGAACTCAGAAATAATAAGTACTAAAAACTCAAATATAAAAGTCCAATCTGCAAAAACTGCACCCGATATTAAAGATAGGAATCAACCCAATAACGAAAAACTCACCAGAAATCAAAAATTAGCTAAACTTGAAAATAATATATCAGAAAAAAAAGAAGCTTATGCTAAACGCCCCAAATCTAAGTACATATCTGCTAGTACTAAATCGTTTGAATTTGCTGACTATATGCAAAACTGGGTTAAAAAAATTGAAAGAGTTAGCAATCTTAACTACCCTGATGAAGCGAGAAAACTTGGATTTGTCGGAACTTTAATTATGACAGTTGGCATCAATTCTGAAGGAACAATCAAAGACATACAAATCATCAAATCTTCAGGTCACAAATCCATTGATGATGCGGCTCAACATTTGGTTCAATTATCTGGACCATTTGAAACTATTCCATCTACAAAAAGTCAGATAGACATACTATATATCACTAGAACTTGGCAGTTTTTGCCTGGCAATAAATTAAAACAAAATTAACATGAACTTTAACAATCAAATTTTAATAGCATTACCTGACATGCTTGATGAAAGATTTAAAAATGCTGTCATTCTGATATGCGAACATAACGAAAATGGCGCAATGGGGTTAGTGTTAAACCACCCTTTAAATATAAATACGCAACAAATATTTGAAGATTTAGAATTACAAAAGCCATTAATGAATCATGTTGTATCAGAAGGTGGGCCTATAAATAAAAATTGCGGTTTTGTTCTTCATAATAACAATCAAACTTTTAGCAGTACTATTAAGATTAAGAACAACCTGTCATTAACCACTTCAAAAGACCTATTAAAGTTGATAGCAGAACAGCAATTCAATTCTAGTTGGCAATTTATTTTGGGGTACTCTGGATGGAGTAAAGGACAATTAGAGAGTGAAATTGCAGAAAACACATGGCTAACCTGCCCTGCCGATTTAAATTTAATCTTCAACACAGAAAAAGAGCAACAATGGGAAAGTGCACTTGCATTGATTGGAGTTAAAAATTATCAAAACATATCAGGTATAGGACATGCCTAACTATATTGGTATTGATTTTGGGCTGACTAATATTGGTGTTGCGATTGGACAGTCAATAACCAAAACAGCCTCTGCACTTCAAACCGTGAATGCAAAACCCCGAGTAAATTGGCTTGACCTGGACTCAATTATAAAACAATGGCAACCCGAAGCCATCATTATTGGAAAACCCTTGACCGAAGATGGTAAAGAACAACTGAGCACTAAACAAGCCCATAATTTTGCGAAAAAATTAATACATAGGTATCAATTACCAGTTCATGAGATGGATGAAAGATATAGTTCTATGCAAGCTCAAGATGAATTTTCTGTTGCAAGAAATCAGGGAAAAGCCAAAAAGAAACACAGCAAAAATTTAGATGCCCATGCCGCAAAACACATATTACAACGTTGGTTGGATTGCCAAAAATAAAATATTATGAAACAGTTAATAACAATCAATGATTTAAGTAGAACCCAAATAATGGATCTGTTAAATTCCGTTACAAAACTCAAGCAATACAAAAACTCTAAACCTTTAGAAAATATTTCAATTGCTAATCTTTTTTTTGAAAACAGCACACGTACTTTGGTTTCTTTTGAATTGGCAGCCAAAAAACTTGGAGCCACTGTTATAAATGTCAACTTATCAAAAAGTTCTACTCAAAAAAATGAAACCGTCCGCGATACACTGTTAACGCTACAAGCTATGGGCATTAATGCTTTTGTTATTAGGCATTCGGAAAACGGAATATTGCAAAAAGTAAAACAATGGTTGAATCATGATACCGTATTGATTAATGCAGGGGATGGCAACAATCAACACCCTACTCAAGCCTTGTTAGATTGCTATACGATACTAAAACATAAACCTGAAATAGCACCTTTAAAAATTTCAATCATTGGCGATATTAAACATTCTCGTGTAGCCAACTCTTTGATTGATTGTTTGCATATATTAGGAAATAAAAACATCAACATTTATGGACCAAAACAACTTTTACCAAGTCCATTAGAAAAAGCTATTGTTTGTAATAGCTTAGAACAAACCTTGAAACATGCAGACGTAATCGTTATGTTGAGAATTCAAAAAGAAAGAATGCAACAGCACACTGTCGATACACTTGAAAACTACCATGAAAATTATGGATTAAATCGAGAGAAGTTAAAACTGGCTAACTCAGACTGTATAGTTATGCACCCTGGACCTATTAATAGGGAAGTAGAAATAAGTTCAGAATTAGCTGACAGCTTTCCTTCATTGATTCTTGAACAGGTTCATAACGGTGTTTTGATTCGACAAGCTCTTTTGTTAAAACTTTGCTCTTAGACATGCTATGAAATTAAGAATCATCCTTCCTCAACGAACGATTCTTATAATTAATATATAAAAAGTAAACGCCAATTGCGGCCATAATATGTTTAACAGCATGACCACTGATATAACCAAAAGATAATTCAAACAACTGCCAATCAAAGTACTCTAATACTTTGGCAATAATATAAGCCACCAAGAGTAACCAATAACCAACTATATTATTAAATCGTGTTGTGTAACAAACCAGTATAATTGGAATAAAGATAATTGGCAAAAACTGAACGAGCACATAAAAACGCAAATCCCCTACTCCATTTGATTCTGTCCATAACCAGTAAAGTACCGAGAAAAGTCCGATAATTAATAATGGCCACAGTAAAACTTGGCCTTTTCTCACACTGATAAATTCAGAAATGATTATAGAGAATAGAGACATAAAGGCCAAAGTCATTGGCAACCTATCCCATACCAAAGATATATTATTGGGATCATAATGGTAATAACCAGAACCAAAAGCAACCATGGCAACAGCAAAAAAAAATAACCAATAAGACAATTTAATTTCTTGTATAATATTTAAGTATTTAAATTGTGACAAAGCATAAATCCCAATGAATAAAAAAGGTAAGTTTGATGCTACATTCCAAAAGTTGGGAATGCCAAAAATATTTTTTGAGTCGACAAATTTATGATATTCCAAATCTTGCGGGATGGGATCAATAAAAAAAATCACAGCAACAGACACAAATACGATAATTGTCATAAATATGTTAGCAATTTTTATCTTTGACATGTTAAAACTTCCTTTAATTTATCTAGAATCTGTATAAAATTTATTAAATGAATTGTTACCAAACCCCATTCTGAACCCATTAACCTGAGTATTAAACAATGATTGAGGATACAAAAGATAACCATATTGCTCAGCTATGTTTTTAACAAATTCATCTGCACTTAGACTAGAAAGAAGTTGAACAAATACACAACATCCCACATTAGGAATCCTAATATCAACATCCTGATTAAATATTTGTTCAATCTTTGCCATCTGGATTTTATTGGTCCTAATAATACCGAGATTTCTGTCCAACAATGCATCCGCTTTTTCAAGAATGACTGACGTTAACAATTCATCAATTTGAGAATTACAAATAGATAAATATCCTTTAATATCAATCACTTTATCTCTTAGTTTTTTATGTTGACTAACTAACCAACCAATACGCAAACCAGGAACAGCAAATGCCTTTGAAATAACACCAATACTTATGCCTTTGTCATACAAGTCAGCAACTGCAGGTAATTTAAAACTGGGCTTATGTTCAAGCCCCCTAAAAACTTCATCAGATAATAACCAAACACCATACTTATCACATAACTGAATAATGTTAAATAATTGATTCTCTGTGATTGTGGCTCCAGACGGATTATGTGGAAAATTAATGATAAATAATCTGCACCCCAATTTAAATTGTTTTTCAACTTGATTTAAATCCAGTGACCAGTTAGTTGAATGGTCTAAATGAATAGTGTTCACCTCACAACCAATATTAATCGGCACTTGATATAATGGTTCATAAACCGGTGAGATAACTAAAACCTTGTCTAACGGTTTAAGAAGCGCATTAAAGGCACAATACAAAGCTTCTTGCGCTCCTGCATGGGTAATGATATCTTCGGCTTTAATGTTAGCATATAAATTTTTCGCAATGGAAAGCCTTAATACTTCGGTCCCTTCGTCAGCCGAAAAACCTAAATTAACATTCTTAATAATTTCATTAAAATCTTGGGCTATGATTTTTTCTAATTCATTTTGAGTAAATGGCTGTGGATTAGTCGCATGCATCGGAACCAAACTTAAATGTTTGTATTGTTCAGAAAAGCGACCCATGTTCATTTTTGGAAAATTTTTATACATAACTAATAGATTACATAGATTGAGTGAAATTTAAAAGTCCTTTTAAGCTTTTAGGATAATTAAAGTATTGCTTAATTATTTTCAGTGAATTTACTGATAAAAGAGCACCATAAAAATAACAATCCAGTTAAAAAATTGAAAAATTAGTCTTATTTTCAATTTATATAAGAATTTTAAAATATTTTTCTTGACAGTTATTTTCAACTGGGTAACCATACTTCCAACATTAACAAAAATTTATAAAAAACAAGTAACACAAAAAACATGAATTCAATCCAAAACATTATTGTCGTCGTCATTATTATTATTCTCCTACCTATTTGGTGAGAACGGCGTACAATTGGATTTCCAAAAAAGCCCTTCTCAAACAAGAGAAGGGCTTTTTTTTTACCTAAATGAAAATAATTTATAAAAAGAGAGAGCAAAAAAATGTACTACAATGAAAATACAACCATCTATTTAAACAAGCAATGGTTAAAAGCAGAAGATGCTACAACTGGATTATACCAACAATCATTTCACTATGGAAATGGAGTATTTGAGGGACTAAGATCTTATGTAACCTCTAATGGTGTCAGGGTTCTTAAAGCCAGAGAGCATTTTGAACGACTATTATATTCTGCTGAAAAAATGTATATCAATTTAGAGTACAGTGTAGAAGAGTTAATGGCAATCTGCTACGAATTGTTAGAAAAGAATCACATGCAAGATGCCTACATCCGCCCTTTGGTTTACACCGATGAAAATATGGGTTTGCAGCCAGAAAGTAAAGCTAATCTATTTATGTGTGCTTGGAAATGGGGCAAATATTATGATAAGGCAGCCCGTGTCATGACATCCACATTCCGGAGACCCGATCCTATGTCTTGCCATGTTGACGCAAAAGTCACTGGTCATTATACGAACTCTCTGATTGCAATCAAAGATGCCAAACAAAAAGGATTTGATGAGGCATTGTTATTAGATAACAAGGGTTATGTTGCTGAAGCCACAGGTGCCAATTTTTTCTATCAGAAAGATAATACGCTATTCACAGCACCCAAAGGTAATATATTACCTGGAATCACTCGATCAGTCATTATGAAATTAGCCAGAAACAATGGCATCAAAGTTGAAGAAAAATATTTCACACCTGACGACGTTTATGAAGCCGATGGAGCATTCTTTACAGGCACAGCAGTAGAAGTAAATGCGGTTGAATCACTTGATAATAATTCTTTCAAAAAGGATTGGCGAGAAACTTTTGGACATGAATTACATCAACAATTCAATCAATTTGCCAGAAATTAAATCACAAAATAATTGATATGACTAAAACACTTAACAACTATTCAAAAGCAGTCACACAAGATGCCACTCAACCTGCTGCAAAAGCCATGCTTCATGCAGTAGGTTTAACAAATGAGGACTTAAAAAACCCCTTAGTTGGTATAGCCAGCACAGGTTATGATGGCAATCCATGTAACATGCACCTGAATGATTTAGCACAAGATATTAAATCATCAATTAACCAACTCCCATTGAATGGATTAATTTTCAATACCATTGGTATATCTGATGGTATATCTATGGGCACACAAGGCATGCGTTACTCTCTGCCCTCTCGTGATGTGATTGCGGATTCAATCGAAATGGTAACCCAAGGGATGAGTTATGATGCCAATATATCCATAGTCGGATGCGACAAAAATATGCCAGGAGCCATGATGGCTATGTTACGGTTTAATCGCCCTTCAATTTTAGTATATGGCGGAACCATTGCTCCAGGATGCCATGACGATAGGAAATTAGATGTCGTCTCAGCCTTTGAAGCTTGGGGAGAAAAAGTGGCTGGAAATATGGATGAAGACACATATGAACTCATCATTCAAAAAGCCTGTCCTTCAGCTGGCGCATGTGGCGGAATGTATACAGCCAATACCATGGCAGCAGCCATAGAGGCCATGGGCATGAGTTTACCTTACAACTCTTCAAACCCAGCTATCAGTCATGATAAAAAACATGAATGCCAAGATATTGGTCAAGCGATTTTAAACCTCATGGAACTAGATTTAAAACCCAGAGACATAGTGACTAAGAAATCATTAGAAAATGCCTTTCGCTTGGTGACTGTATTGGGTGGCTCTACAAACGCTGTCTTACATTTTTTAGCCATAGCTGACGCAGCACAAGTAGAGTTAAAACTAGAAGACTTTCAAAAAACAAGTGATAACACGCCATTTTTAGCTGATTTAAAACCCAGTGGTCAATACCTCATGCAAGACTTACATGAAGTGGGCGGCATTCCAGCCGTTTTAAAATATATGCTAGACAATGACATGCTACATGGTGATTGTATGACCGTCACAGGAAAGACACTGGCACAAAATTTAGAGCAGGTTCAATCTCTGCACGAAAATCAAAATGTGATTCATGATTTAGCTGATCCAATTAAAGAAACTGGACACATTAGAATATTATTTGGCAATTTAGCCAACCAAGGCGCTGTTGCAAAAATTACTGGCAAAGAAGGCCTTAAATTTCAGGGACCAGCTAAAGTTTTTGACAGTGAAATCCAGGTCAACAAAGGCATTGCGAATGGTGAGGTAAATAAAGGAGATGTGGTAGTGATTCGGTATGAAGGTCCAAAAGGCGGCCCAGGAATGCCAGAAATGCTAAAACCCACATCCGCAATTATTGGTGCGGGATTAGGCAATGAAGTAGCGCTCATCACAGATGGACGCTTTTCTGGAGGAACCCATGGATTTGTGGTTGGACATATTACGCCAGAAGCTCAAGTTGGGGGAACAATCGCATTGGTAGAAAATGGAGATTTGATTAGTATTAATGCACTCACTAATGAACTAAACCTCCATGTTAGTGAAGAAATTTTAGAACAAAGAAAACAAAAATGGCAAGCACCAGCTATGAAATATAAGCGTGGTGTTCTTTATAAATATGCAAAGAATGTAAGTTCAGCATCAACCGGGTGTTTAACCGATGTTTAAAGTTGAAACAAGTAACACTAAATTTACAAATAATAACTGGCAACAATTAAATGAAACAACAGAGCCACTAGAAACCGTTAATATGTTAGGTTCTGAAGCACTCATTAATTGTTTAATTGCAGAAGGTGTAGAAATCATGTTTGGCTACCCTGGTGGCGCAATTATGCCAACTTATGATGTTATTCATCAGAAACAAGATGTGATTCAACATATTTTAGTCAGGCACGAACAAGGCGCTATTTTCGCTGCTCAAGGTTATGCGCGCGCCAGTGGTAAAGTTGGTGTGTGTATTGCCACTTCTGGACCTGGTGCCACAAATTTAATTACTGGTATTGCAGATGCACAAATTGATTCAACTCCATTGGTGTGTATCACAGGCCAAGTTCATAAAGACTTATTAGGAACTGATGCGTTCCAAGAAACTGACATCATAGATATCTCTATGCCTATTACGAAATGGAATTATAAAATAACAGAAGCTTCTCAAATTCCTAAAGTATTAGCACGGGCATTTTACATTGCGCAATCTGGGCGTCCTGGTCCTGTTTTAATCGACATTACTAAAAATGCACAACTAGAATACTTAGATTATGCGTATAAAAAATGTCATTATTTTAGTAGTTATCACCCTGAACCTTCTGCTTCTCTTGCATCTGTTAAAACTGCTGCTAGCTTAATCAACACAGCAAAAAAACCATTGATCGTTTTTGGACAAGGCGTCATACTTGGTAAGGCAGAGAGTGAATTTAAAGCATTTTTAGATAAAACGGGTATTCCTGCTGCTTCAACCATAATGGGCTTATCTGCTATAGACAATGATCACAAAAATTATGTTGGGATGTTAGGTATGCATGGCAATTATGCGCCTAATTTATTAACCAACCAATGCGATGTTCTCATTGCTATTGGAATGCGGTTTGATGACAGAGTCACAGGAACATTAGATACTTATGCAAAACAAGCAAAAATAATTCATCTTGAAATTGACCCAAGTGAAATTGATAAAAATGTGAGTGTAGATGTTGCTGTCATAGGAAATGTTAAAAAGACATTGCCTGAAATTACAAATCAAGTCCGAAAAGGCTCTTATGCTTCATGGTTCAAAAAATTTAATGATTTAGATAAAAAAGAATTTGAAGCCGTCAGAAAAAATGATTTGGCGCCAAAATCAGAACAACTATCTATGCCTGAGGTGATTGAGATGGTTAACGAATTAACCAATAACCAGTCCATTAT
>JBGCFT010000156.1:0-11867 GCA_045107085.1 Marinicellaceae bacterium
TTTCCTGTGGCATTGTAAGCCCAAGATTGAGGCATAAATCTGACTTTGTACTCTTGTTTTCCCCAATGAAAAAGGAGAATCTTAAGCAATTCGCCTGATTCATCATAGGCGAAAATACGAAAATAACCACCACTACCTTTAAATTTATTGGGCATCATTTGAAATTTAGCTTGTAATTGCATGTTGTCTTTGTATTTAATGACTTGATAGTTTTCCATGTACTCATCGAAAGTCCAAGAACCATAACTTGCAGTGAAATGCATTAAACTTGTGTCATTGACAACCCGGTTATCAAACAAAGGCACATTGTCTTTTTTGTAGCGAAAGCTGGAATGCCAACCGTCTAATCCTTGTTTGAACTCTCCATTTTTTAAATCTTCATGAATAGGTAATAATCCCTCTTGAGTTCTTGCTCGCGGGTCTTCTGAGAAGCTAAACTCTGGAAATGTTTTTGGATAGGCTTTTTTAAATGGATGATTAATCTTACGGCCAATAATCTGTACATCATCGCCTTTAACATGCACTTCAGAATAGAATCCCATGCGGTCAAAAGGACTGCCTTTTTCTCTGAATTTTGGAAATTCCTCACCAAAAGGCCGAGGAAAAACAGGAGTAGGGGCCAAAATAAAATTGGTTCCTTTGTACTGTCTTGCGGTTTTTATTGAGGCTTTAATACCAATATGAACATGGCCAGAAAATACATATTTAACATTGTTATAGCGAGTGATGGTATCAAGCATTTGGTTTTTAAATTGCATAGGGAAATAAGTATAAAACTCCATCTGACTTAAACCTGTTGGCAAAATATGGTAATGCATAAATAACATTGTTTGTTTGTCTTTGTTATTTTTTAATTCGTTATCAAGCCAATTTAACATCTCGATTTTTTCTTCTTTTTTAAGATATTTTTCTTCTGCTTTTATGACAACAAAGTGCCAATTTCCGTAGTCAAATGAATAATTAAGCTTTCTGTAACCTGAGATGTTTTCTTGCATATTCAAGAATTTTGGATCATCATTGTAGCCATCGTGGTTACCATGAACTAAAACCGATGGTACTTTCATCTTAGCAACAATGCGTTGAAAGTTGTCAAAAGCATTTTGATAGGCGTCCCAGACTAAATCTCCACCCCAAACAACAAAATCGGGTTTTTGTTTGCCTTTTCTTTTGTTGGTTTCGGCCACAAACATTTCTAATAAACTATTGAGTATTTTTAAGCCTTTTTTTTCAGTGTGTTGATCGCCCATTTGAGGATCAGCATTGATTAAAAACATGAAATTTTCTTTGTTACTAGATGGAGGAGCCCCTTTTTTAAAATAAACTTCTTTTTTTAAATCAATTTCTTTTTTTAAATTAACTTCTTTGGTTTGACTGATAACTGTAAGAGAAAAGCAACAGAGAAAAACTACTAATAGACTCTTTTTTGTGAATGAAATCATGAGTGGTAATAATGAAAATTAAGACAGATTAAATATTAACATAAATTTGAATATTGTTGATGTTATAGAGGTTATATTCAAAATTTAATTCCAATTATTTTTTTTGGCATATATGCTAAGCTGTGAAATTAATCAATGCTAATACTTGAAATAAAAAGTCCCAATTTTCGGGTTTCTTCACTCAAGCCCATTTTTTTCATAGATGTGAGATTTTTTATTTTAATTTTGAGTTCTGTTAATTCTTTCTGTTTTACACTTGCTACAGTAAGATTAAAATGAGTGATCATTTTTTCAAGGGTAATCATTTTTTGAGATGCTATTAGTTCATCATTAATGTACCATGAAAGCTGAAGTTCATTTTGTGCTGCTATTATTAATGGTTTATAGTGAATGGAAAAATCGACATCTGATGGTGTTGGTTTTTTTGATAAGTCTAACTTGAAAACCATTCTGATATCATCGCTTTCAGTCCAAGCACCTGAACCATCTTTTTCAGGAATACTAAAGCAAAATTTGGCACAATATTTTTCTCGGCCACTTTTAGTGATATAAAATGTTTCAGGAATCGATTCAGTTGGACATTTGTTGGTCACTAATCTCTCTAATGTCCAGCTTTTCGGATCTCGGTAATTTTTATCGACTTTAAATAAAGGAGCATCTGGTAAGTATTTTTTTGCTCCTGGTGTATTGTTTTTATAGGAGTAGAATAACCTGTTATCGTCAAATAAAAAATCAATTTTTTGGTCATGCACATCCTCATTTAACAACATATCATAGAGATTAATGAGTGAAACAGGAGTGTCAATGTCTTCAAAATTTTGTTTTTGATTGATGCCTTTAATCATAAAAAGAACACCTGAAGTATTGAGTTCATAATACGATGGAAATCCATGAATAGACATATCGGTCATAATGCGAGAACCATGATCTGAAGTGACCACAATTAATGATGAATCATAGATTCCTAATTGTTTAAGCTTATTCATGTATTGTTTTAACATTTTTATGGCACATTGAGACTGTTTAAGCATGGCTTGCTCAAGGGATTGAAGCGTTTCAATTTTTTCACATTGACTGTTATAAACAAATTCAGGATGAGGCAACAAAACATGAATGATTTTGAATCGATTTATATTATCAGAAACTTGGGCATTCTCAGTCATTAAATTCAACATATATGCGCCTTTTTCAGAGGGAGAACTAGGAATATTATGTTGATTGGCATAATTTTTAGAAAACTTCCATAAGCCTTGATTATAGATATTAGATTTAAAAAATTGAGGTGAGATACGAAACAAGGAAAAATCTAATAACTGTAAACCATAAAACCTATTAACGCTTTGAATTGCCAGATGTGAGCCTGATAAAAATCGTTTGGTGTAGATGTTTCTGAGTCTATATATTGAAACCATGCTTGATTCGTAACCTTTCTTATCAAGCTCATGAGGAAGAGAGTTTTTTGCAGCGATATTTTTTAAAAAAGTATTTCTTTGCATATTCTCAGGGATCATTTGGCCAGTCATAACCGAGGATAAACTGGCTGCTGTCGCAGGATAATTACTGATGGCATCTATGTAATTAACAAAACCATTAAAGTCATCGACTACGCTTGGATCAAGCTCTCGTATTTGCTCAAAATAATCTGCACCAAAAGTATCTAGTATGATATAAATAATGTTTTTATTAGAAGAGTAATTATAAAATTCAGGTTCTACTGTCTGACTGATTTTTTTCTTAGTTGGCTCAATGAATAGATTATAAGAAATGAATGAAGTTTGCCCCAATGCAATAATTATCAAAATGAATGGTAATTGCTTATTGATCGATTTTTGAAAGTATAAAGCAGCCATGATTGCCACTATAAAAATTATCATTTCATTTATTCTTCTACTCTGGTGGCTATTAAAATCAATAGCAGACCCATCCAATACACCGTAACTATCCGAAAACAAATCACCTTGTAACCAAATCAATAAGGCACAGATCTAGATCACTGATGTGATATATTTTAAAATATTGATTGGCAAAAAAATTTATAAAAACCAAAGACATGCTGCTATGACTAGACCCGATAATAAAACTGGATAAATTAAATTGATAAAGTAATCTGGATACGCATCAACATTTGCAAAATAAATTAAATGGGGAAGGTATGTTGTTATGGTTATAACCAAGAGCAACAATCCTGGGGTAATGGTTTTTGATTTATTTTGAATGCTAAATTATTATCTCTGGGCTATTTTTTGTTGTATTAAACTGATTAAATTTGTCACCGTCCAATACATGACCATAGCTGCAGGAAAAGGATAAAATAAGATTAAGAAACTGGCAGACATGAGGTAAAGTTTCAATCTTTGCTTTTTAAGATCGGCATTTGATGCATGCTTATCTTTGTGAAGCAGAGTGGCGCTCAAAGTCACAAATGTCATAGTTAAAGGCATTAAATTTAAATAACTTCCCAAAAATGGTATTGAAAAGCCAAGTGGAATTAACATATCTGGTTGGCTCAAATCGTTAAACCAGAGAAAAGGTTGGTTAATCAGCTGTGGCATTTCACCTAAAGTATTAAATAACGCTATTAAAATAGGAATTTGAATAAAAAAACTCAACATGGGTTTTAATGTGAAAAATGGCGATACACCTAATTCTTTGTGAGCTTTCATAGCATAGTGATGGGCTTTTTCACCTTTGTACTTACTTTTAATTTCAGCTAATTTTGGTTGTAATTGACTATTAATTTTGGAGACGTTTTGTTGGGTTTTTGCTGTCAAAATTGAAACGGGCCATAGCACTAATTTAATGATGATTGCAAACAAAATAACACAGAAACCCCAGCTCAGAGTGGTTGTGTCTTTTATTAAAATCAATAATGATTCAAACAATCTAGAAAGTACTGCAAAGGGTTTCCACAAATGATTATAGCGAATTTGATTCAATTCTGGAGCAATGTCATTTAGTTGCGATTTATCAACAATGCGTGTTAGTGGATTCATCTGTGTTGATGAAATGACTATTTTTTGATCACTATCAAAATTGATTTCCGCATCTTTTGATTGTATTAATAGTACATTAAAGCGCCCCGTAATTGCCAACCATTGA
Source organism: Marinicellaceae bacterium (assembly GCA_045107085.1). Lineage (GTDB taxonomy): Bacteria > Pseudomonadota > Gammaproteobacteria > Xanthomonadales > Marinicellaceae > NORP309. The sequence goes on from JBGCFT010000156.1 coordinate 4,539, forward strand.
TCGTTGGTCAAATTTATTGCTGAGTTTTGGGTCCTGTTCAATGTCTGAATTTGCTCTTCATCCACAACATAATATTGAACTTGATTTAAATAGATGGCCAAACCATTGAAACCGTAAGTATCTTTGACTTGTGTTTCGATGATGGCGTTTAATTTTGAAGCGTTGTTTAAATCAAAATTGAAAGAGGCAGCATGACTGATACTAACTTGCATGATCAAGTACATAAAAACAAACGCAAAGAATTTATTGATTAACAATTTCATACAGAAATTTTGCACCAGTCTGAGCGGATTTCGAGGGTGAATAAATACCATGATCAAAAGTAGTGTTTTTGTATTGCTTCAGGGTAGATTCCAAATGAGTACCAATGTTTTCAATATCATTAATTGCAACAACTGTGCCAATTTTTTCTCGAATACTTACTTCAAATGGTTCGATAGCAATGTCTTGATAATCCGGATTGTTAATTTTGCGGGGCACATCAATAAAAAGCACAGGTTTATTCAGCCCAAAGGCATAGTCCAAAGCGGCTCCTGACCAATCACAAACCATAATGTCTGATTGATGTAATGAATCTTGTCCTGCAACATTGTTTTCATAATGAAATAATGGGTTATCTTTGTGTTTATTGACGATGGTCTTTATTTTTTCATGAGAAAATTTAAGGGTTTGAGGATGTGGCCGCAAAGTTAATTGAAAGCCATGATCCAGTATTCTATCAACGACTTGGGAACCCATGAGCTCTATGATTGAATTGTCTCCCCATGAAGGTGCCAGTAATACATGTTTGGGAGAATTGTTTGGCTTTTTCGAACCTTTGGCTTGCTCAATTATGGCATCTAATCGTTCATATCCGTGTTCATAAAGGTCTTTTTTCTTGAGGTTGAAGTGTGATTCTAACGCCCTTATTTCCTTTTTATGGTGATCAGCAGCACAAAAAATACTGTCATAATGATCTAAAGCTCCTGGACGATAGACCATATGTAAACTTACTAAGGAATGCTGTGTGTAAACATAGTGAACCTTATTTTTAGAACGTTTTACTTGATATTGATTGATATCAGGCATGGTCATGACCATTACATCTGTGTCTATGTTTTCAAAAAACCAATTGCGCACCCATCCCTCGTCAATTAAAAAACTGTGCAAGTTTTCATGTTTAACATAAAGTCCAGGGTCATTCTTGTTGGAGCTGACATAGCAAATTGGTAAATCATAATCTTGTAATAGACTGTTCAACATTCCTTTAAGATGTACCCAGTAATTTTTACCTTCAGAATAAAATACTAAACGTTTTTTGCTTTTATCTAATTGGTTATAGGCGATAACGTTTTTTATGTGTTGAAAAAATTGCAACATTATAATTTTTTAGCAATTATCCTAATGACAAAAGGATCCTCTTCTTTATACTTTGCCATGCCTTGGCCTAAGTGACTGTAATGGATGGCATAGTCTAGATTCTTAATTTTATTTTTAAATGCATCAGAATCTACATACCTTCTGTAATGACCTCCAAAATGTTTATCTAAACAAGCATCTTCTTGAGATCTAAATTCAAAATAAACAAATTCGCCTTGCTGCATAGTCTGAGACAGAATCTGCAAAAATTTGTCTTCTTGTACTTCGTCTAAAGAATGCATAACAAATCTCGAATAAAAAATTATTGTACGCTCTTTGGATTGTGTTCTTGCTACCTGAATTGTTTTTTCAACATCATTTTTTTCAGTTAAATCCCCTTGAATAAATGTTGCATGATCAATTTGCATTATTTCAGATTGTTTATCACAACTGAGTATTGCTTGATGAGATAAATCCATGGCCACAGTGATGTGTCCTTGTGAGGCGAAATATAATGCGTCTCGACCATTTCCGCTTCCGAGTTCAACTACCACTGCATTTGTAGGAACTTCTGTTAAAACGCAGACACAAAATTGAGAAGGTGTATGTTTAAAATTAGATTGATAGAAGTTATTCCAATAATCCACATTGTCTTCAATGTCTTTAATTTCCATAGATTATTCTACTCTTCATCTTCGTCTTCAAACTTATTTTTTTTACCTGTAAAAAAAGATTTGATTTTATACCAGTATGTTTTAATGGTGACTCCAATGGCAACGATAGCACCAATGATAGCCGACATAATGGCACTTCCAGAACCTGGATCTATGTAGGCATGAGCCATAAAAGGCATTAACAACAGAAACAAAAAAAGCTTCATTAATAATTCCATCAATTAAAGTAGCTAGACATTTTAATGTTTATCCCTATAATTTACAAATATGAAGACAAATGATAGTCATATATGATTAAAAAATCCTTAGTACTTTTTAAGCTGATGCGGTTACATCAAGCCATTAAGAATTTATTCATATTTATGCCTTTGTTTTTTGCTGGTTTGATTTTTGACTCGCAATTACTGCACCAAGCATTATTGGCCTTTGTTTCTTTTACTTTGGTTGCCAGTGCTGTCTATATTTTTAATGATTTTAGAGACATTGAAGAAGACAGGTTGCATCCAAAGAAAAAACTTCGCCCATTGGCCGCCTCTGAAGTTTCTGTTCATTTGGCCATAATTACCCTGTTTGTTTTATTAATACTAGGATCAGGATTGATGTATCTGACCTCTGTGGCAGCTTTTAAGGTTTTAATGACCTATGTCTTGATGAATTTGGCTTATAGCTTGGTTTTAAAAAAAGTTGCAATTATTGATGTGAGCATTATTGCTGTTGGCTTTGTCTTACGCTTATTAATCGGATCTTTGGTGACTGATGTTGCATTATCCATGTGGATTGTTGCCATGACTTTTTTGTTGGCTTTGTTTATCGCATTGGCCAAAAGAAGAGATGATGTGCTTATTTATCAACAAACTGGTCAACAAATGCGATCTGCTATAAAAGGTTACAATCTAAAATTCTTAGATGCTTCCTTGGTCATAATAGCAGCAGTGACTATTGTTGCTTATTTTTTATATTGTATATCACCAGAGATTACAGATCGACTCCATACAGATTACTTATATATCAGTACCGTGTTTGTCATATTAGGCTTTTTGAGGTATTTACAAATAACATTTGTAGATAAAAACAGCGGATCTCCTATTCAGTTGGTTTTTTCTGATGTGTTTTTACAGACCGTAATAGTGATGTGGTTACTGTTTTTTTCTTGGATGTTATACCAATGAACTTAAAAAGTTGGGGCAATTATCCACAAGCACAAGGTAAGCATCATGTGGCAGATTCAGATCAAACCTGTTATGAAATTTTACAGCATACACAATCATTGGAACAATCCTTAATAGCCCAAGGCAACGGCCGCAGTTATGGTGACAGTGCTTTTTCTGATCATCTAATGGATATGAAAAAATGCGATTATTTTTTGGATTTTGATAAAGAAAACGGTTTATTACAAATTCAATCAGGCGCATTGCTATCTGATGTTTTAGAAATCATCATACCTCAGGGTTGGATTCTTGCTGTCATGCCAGGAACACAATTAATCACTATTGGCGGTGCTATTGCCAGTGATGTTCACGGCAAAAATCACCACAAAATTGGTACTTTTTGCCAGTTTGTTCAGTCCATTCGTTTGATGCAAAATGATGGAAAAGTAATAAATTGTTCTGCTGCAGAGAATCCAGAAACTTTTCATAATACATGTGCTGGTATGGGTTTAACTGGTATTATTTTAGACGCTACCATTCAATTACAGAAAATCAATTCTAATCTGATCAAACAAACAACAATAAAAAGTTTAAGTCTTAAGAATACATTTGAATTGTTTGAAAAGTACAATGAAAGCAGCTATTCAGTTGCTTGGATAGATTGTTTAGCAAAAGGTGAAGAATTGGGCAAAAGTGTTGTCATATTAGGCGAGCCAGAATCTAATGGCAATTTAGTTTACAAATATAAAAGCCGTCTAAAAATGCCTTTTTATTTGCCATCTTTTGTTTTAAATTCATGGAGCATCAAAATCTTTAATTGGCTATATTTCTGGAAGGCAAAAAATGGCCAAAAATCTGTTAGGTTGCAAGAATATTTTTTTCCATTAGATGGCATTATTGATTGGAATAAAATGTATGGCAAAAAAGGATTTGTGCAATACCAATGTGTATTGCCATTAGACAATAGTTTCATAGGAATGAAAGCCATTTTAGAAAAAATTTCGGCATCTAAACAAGGCTCTTTTTTAGCCGTTTTAAAGCGCATGGGCCCTGAAAATAAAAATCTTTTGTCTTTTCCAATGGAAGGCTATAGCTTGGCATTAGACTTTAAAGTGAGCCATAAAACTTTTAAATTGCTGGATGAATTGGATGAGATAACCAAACAGCATAAAGGCCGGATATATTTATGTAAAGATGCACGTATGTCAATTGAAACATTCAATGATGGTTATCCTAATGCTGATAAATTTAGACAATATCGAGTCGATAATGGCCTTAACAAAGTATTTAATTCTCAACAATCTCAAAGGTTTAAATTATGAGTACAGTATTAATCGTTGGAGCAAACAGCGATATAGCTAAGGCAACGGCACGTGTATATGCTGCTTGTGGATATGATTTGGTGTTGTCTTTAAGAAATAAAAATAACATTGAGCCTTTTGTATCTGACTTAAAAATAAAATACGAAAATCACGTAGAAACCATAGAGCTAGATATTCTAGATTATCCATCGCATTCAGAAATATATTCTAGATTAAAGCGCCCAATAGATGGTGTGATCATGGCCGTTGGTTATTTAGGCGATCAGCACAAGTCTCAAGCCGATTTTAAAGAATCACAAACTATTATTAACAGTAATTTTACGGGCCCAGTCAGTTTATTAAATATTATTGGCAATGACTTTGAAAAAAGAAAAACGGGTTTTATTGTTGGTATTAGCTCAGTTGCCGGAGATCGTGGTAGAAAGAAAAACTATCAATATGGTGCCGCAAAAGCTGGATTTAGCGCTTATTTATCTGGATTAAGAAACCGTTTATGTAGCAAAGGTGTTCATGTGTTGACGGTTAAACCCGGATTCGTACTCACTAAAATGACACAAGATTTAGACTTGCCAGAAAAACTCACTGCCCAACCTAAGGAGATTGCTCAAGCCATTTATAGAGCACAACAAAAAGGCAAAGACACTTTGTACTACATGAAAAAATGGCGTTTAATCATGTGGATTATTCGAATGATTCCAGAAAAGATATTCAAGCGTTTAGATTTATAATTCCTATCAAATTATTGTCTCAGGATTGTTACTCAATAAAGTACCAAGCCCTAATTATTTTATTATCTTTGTATTGATATACGCCCATAGCCGAAGAAGAAATAGTTTTCCCGCCTTTATTCTTATAGTTTATCACTTCTTTAAAGCTTATTCTCGTTCCATCAATGACATAACTCTCTATGCTTGATTGAGGTTTATTTCCAGTTGAAAAGTAATTTGTCATGGCTTGTTTAAATGCCGCTTTTCCAGAAGTTTCAATAATCAATTCATCAGCTGTAATATAAAAATATTTCATATCTTCAGTAACATTGGCTACCAATTTATCAACATCTTGTTGGTTAAATGCGTCGACTTGATCTTTAAGCAATGACAATAAGTCCTTTGAATAGATGAATTGTGAATGAAACAATAACACAGAAAAAACAAAGAAATATTTTCTTAACCCATTTGAGGAATTTTTTTTAAATAAATCCATATAAATTAATAGCCGATAGTGACAGCTACAGCAATAAAAATAAAAGCCAAAAGCATGCTAAAAAGAAACACAGGTAAGATAAACTTGAACCATTTTTCAAATGGTACTCTTGCTAATCCTAGCATCGCCAATAAAACGCCATTTGTTGGTATAATTATATTAGAGATGCCATCTCCTAATATATAAGCCAATACAGCCGTTTGTCTAGATAAGCCCAAAAGATCTGCCATTGGAGTCATCAATGGCATTGATACTAACGCTTGACCAGATGCAGATGGAATGAAAAAATTCAAAAGGGTTTGGAACACTAACATGCCTTCAGCTGCAGCTATTTTTGGTAACGTTGATAGAGTCGTGCTAGCATGATGTAAAATCGTATCTATAATCATACCCTCTTGTAATACAACTGAAATCCCTCTTGCGACTCCAACCACCAGTGCTGGAACAATCATTATTTCTAAACCTTTTGTAAAAGAGGTCATGGTTTCATCCCCAGACATTCCAGCAATTTTTGCCACCACAATCATGATAAGAATAAAACCGGCACTCATTTCAATTAATCCCCATCCAATGGTTTGCACCGCAACAAGAATGCCTATGTATGAGAAAACAAAGAACAGTAAAATGTACCTATGCTTTTTTTGGAATTCTTTGCGTTCAAACGAACCAAATTCATCAAGGTTAAAAGTGTCACCCTTCATAATGCTTAAAGAAGGGTCTTGTTTAACTTTCTCTCCATATCTCATCAAAAATACAAAACCCAATGCTGCATAAGCAAAATACAGTAGAAATCTAAAGCCCATGCCAGATCCAATTGGCAGTTCAGCAATAGTTTGAGCAATTTGAACAGTAAAAGGGTTGGTGACTCCAGTACTCCAACCTAAAGAAACAGGAATTGCCAGTAAACCAATGGCAAATATTCGGTCATAACCCATTTGCTTGGAAAGAAATAGAAATACAGGTATTAGAGCTATAGATTCAGAAGCAATGCCCAGAAAAGACGACCCCGAAAAGATGGTCATATATACCATAAATAAAAGTAATTTTGTACGATTTTCAAATCTGTCAATCAGAGAGAATAGAAAAGCATTAATGGCGCCTGTTCTTTGCACCAATGTAAATACGGCACCTACGATAAACACAAAGAATACCAGAATAGCCGATTCACCTAAACCTTTAGGAATGGCGCTGAATATACCAAGAGCAGAAACAGGTGTTGCTTTGTCTTCTACTTCCTCTCCTACTAAAGCCGCTTTTATTGAATAGTGTTTAGGGATTTCTTTATAACTGTTAGGAATGACCACAGTCTGAGTCATGTTTTCATATTCCTTAGTGGTGCGCTCAAAACTGCCACTGGGTATAAAATAAGATAAAATTGCACAAAATATGATGATCCAAAATAGAAATATAAAAACGTGCGGAATTTTAAATTGACTCATAATATTTGATACCTTTTGATTAGTTTATTGTTTTTAATGGCATAATGAGATTATAAAAATATAACATTATTTATCTGAAAATACCATAATTAATCTAACAAAAAATTTATACAAAACCTGTCAGTTCAGTTTTTTTCATTTCTAGTTTTTCAATTGGTTAATTAAACTGTGAACTAATCTGTGAACAAACCCCAATAAAACTGGA
>JBGCFT010000157.1:0-10218 GCA_045107085.1 Marinicellaceae bacterium
TATAAATTGGCTTCATCATAAATAAACATGGTACCTTCTGCTTGAATAATAATTGTGTAAAGTTGGCGAGCACAAGCACTCAAAAAAGCTAAAAGTAATAAAAAACCGACATTTCTTCTATGCTATGTTATTGATTAAAAAGTGTACTGCTATACTGGCGAAATATCCCAGTGCAATAACAGGTGTCCATTTCAAATGACTAAAAAACGTATAATGGCCTTTTGCTTGTCCCATTAATGCCACACCAGCTGCTGAACCTATGGAAAGTAAACTGCCTCCTACACCAACAGTCAAAGTAATCAATAACCATTGAAAATCAGACATTTCTGGATTCATTGTCAAGACTGCAAACATGATAGGGATATTATCAATTATTGAAGACAACATTCCAATAACAATATTTGCAGTTGTCGCCCCATAATTCCCATAAAAGAATTCTGATGTATGAGCCAAATAACCTAAATAACTGAGACCTCCCACACTGAGTATGACCCCATAAAAGAAGAAGAGGGTATCCCATTCTGATTTTGCAATTTTATCAAAAACATCAAAATTTGTAGAAATATGCTCTTTTAAAACCTTGGTATTAAAGTAATCGTTATTTATTCTTTTATTGAGGAAAAAAGAAAACATTTTCAAATATCCTAAACCAAACATCATACCAAATACTGGAGGTAAATTTAACACGCTATGAAAAGTGACAGCGGTAACTATGGTTGCCAGAAATAAAATAACCACAACACTTCCACCATATTTAACCTTATGTAATTTACCGTATTTCTTCTTTTTCTTTAAAACAGGTTTATCATGTGAAATTGAAAAACTCATGATTAACGCAGGAACTATATAATTGACAACCGAAGGCAGAAATATTTTAAAAAAATCTTTAAACTCAACCATGCCTTTTTGCCACACCATTAATGTGGTAATGTCACCAAATGGGCTAAAAGCACCACCTGCATTGGCTGCAATGACAATATTGATACAACTAATTGAAATAAATTTTGAGTTGCCTTTACCTATTGCTAAAATGATAGCACACATAATCAAGGCAGTAGTCAGGTTATCAGCTATGGGTGAGATAAAAAAAGCTAAGATTCCAGTAATCCAGAATAATTGCTTATAAGACAAACCTTTATAAATTAACCAGTCTCTTAACCATTTAAAAACTCCTCTTTCTGCAATGGCGTTAATATAAGTCATTGCCACAAGTAAAAAGAAAAATAATTCAGTATATTCTAAAAAATTATGTCTAATTGAAATTTCAACTGTTTCCTCAATGCCACTATTTTTCATGGCTATGGCAATAGTAATCCATATGAGTCCAGCAGCTATTAATACTGGTTTTGATTTCTTTAAATGTAATTTTTCTTCAAAAACTACTATGAGATAGGCAATAATGAATAACATGAGGCACAAGTACCCATACCATGTAGTGGATAAATCATGAATTGATGATGTCGTTGCTGATGATGCTATAACTAATTGCGGAACTAACAATCCTAAAATAAGAATAATTTTCAATGTGTTTTCCAGAAATATTATTTTGTTATAGTAACAAATTTATCAACCAAGTTCTAAACAAAATATTTTTAAAAATATTGTATCAAGTACAGTCTGGTAGCTCCGAAAGACTATACAAAGCTTCTCCAAAGAAAATAAATTAATTTTTTTATAAATGAGATTGATTTCATGTTTGAATAATCTCTAATAGATAATTAGTTATTAATATTCAATTATAGGATTCATCAATGCAAAAACAAGCCACTTCAAAAAAATGTTCACAGTATTTTGAAACTGTAATTATTGGTAGTGGGTTCTCGGGTTTGTTAGCGGCTATTCGTTTACAAAAAATGAAACTAAATGACTTCATTTTGTTAGAAAGAAATTCTGAGATAGGTGGTACTTGGCGAGATAATTCATACCCTGGAGCAGAGGTGGATATTCCTACTGGATTATATTCTTTTTCATTTTTGCCTTATAAATTTAAAAAAAAATATTCTCCACAAAGCGAATTGCTAGAATATACCAATTATATTATAGATAAATTTCATATTAGAAAAAAAACTCATACCGATCGAACTGTTATGAAAATCATATATGATGACAATACCCATTTGTGGCGTATTTTTACGGCCAATGATGAGAGTTATACTGCCAGATTTGTCATTGATACCAGTGGTGTATTGGCAAATCCACATTTACCAAATATTGAAGGAGCTGATACTTTTCTAGGGCCAAAATTTCATACAGGACAATGGAATCATGCAATATCATATAAAGGGAAACGAGTTGGAATAATAGGTTCTGGATGTTCTGCAGCACAAGTGGTTCCTGCTATTGCAAATCAGGTGGATAAGCTGACATTATTCATGGGAAAGGCACAGTGGATAATACCGCGATCAGATAGAAATTACAGCCCAGTTGAACGTTTTCTTATGAATCTCCCAGTCATTCGTCAAATCAATCGTTTTATTATTTTCAGTTATCATGAAGTAAGGTTTGTTGCATTTCGTCGATATCCCTATACAAAAAAGTTGAGTACTATGATTAAAAAGCTTTATTCAAGAACTCTTAAAAATAACCTTAAAAAGCATATTAAAGATGAAAAATTAAGAAATCATATGACACCCGATTATGAGTTGGGATCTCGACGTGTAATACCAACAAATACATATTTACCTGCATTATCTCGAGACAATGTTAGTGTTGATATCAGTGGTATAAGAAAAATAACACCAGAAGGAATAAGAACAAAAGATGGTAAAGAAATAGCATTGGATATTCTTGTTTATGCTACAGGTTTTTATGCCTATTCTAATATGAAAAAAGCATTGACATTTCAAGTCTTTGGCAAAGATGGTCGAAACTTAAACAATGAATGGCAGCAAGAGATTGTCTCTTATAAGGGCATTACTGTTTCAGGTTACCCAAATTATTTTAAAATTAATGGACCTAATACCGGAACAGGACATGGTTCACAAATAAGTTATATGGAGACTATGGTTAACTATGCGGTTAAGGCTATAAGTACTATAAAAAAAGACAAGAATATCAAAGCAATAGATGTTAAAAGTCAACTTCAAAAACAATATGTTAAAAAAGTCCAAAAATCATTGAAATCAACTGTATGGCAAACTAGCGATTGTAGTGCTTTTTATAGAAAAAACATGACTGGTGTTGTAACCAGTTTATCACCAGAGTCAATGTTATATTTCATTTTTTCACGAAAACGCTTTAATTTAAAAGATTATAATCTGTTGAAATAAGAAAAAAATCCGTAACTTACTAGTCCCATTTATAAACAATACTCAAATTAGGTATGATTGATAGCCAGTTTTTTTCTTCAATTTTTAAAGACCCATCATCTAAAGTATAGTTGATACAACATGGATTTTTTGTTTGAAAAATATTATTGGCTTGGATAGCAAAATTCAACTGGCCATGCTGCAAAGAATATTGCTTTGAAAATTTAATATCAATTTGATGAAAATCATCAAAAGTTTCATTGTTTCTTAAGTCTATTTCTAAATTATTAACCGATTCTATGATGTCTGTTTTCCCCCAGCCGTTGTGATAGTTTGCTACTAAATCTAAATACCAATTATTTATATATTTGTTATTTATAGGGATGTGTAGATTAAATTTCAGAGCATTATGTTGATCCCAACTTCTGGGAATCTCAAGTCCATCAATGAGATCATCAACATCTGAAAGTATATAACTCGCAGACCATTTGAAATATTTATTATTCCCATTTAAAGTGACTTCAGCACCTGCAGATTGTGAATCATCGGGTGTTATACGAATACGGTCATAGAATAAATCAGGAAGAATATGTAGGGGATTGAAGAGATTTTCATAATAGGGTTGAGTAGATGAATATTTTTTAATATAAACTTCAGTTCGAAAGTTCAAGTTTGCTGAAAATGTTTTGTTGAATTCAATTATGGCGATATCTGCTGATGTAGGATTAAAATAAGAAGGAGTTTCATCCTCTAATAATAACTCATCAATGTATTGTGCTTGTTGGTGTCTTCCCAGAGCAAAACGTAAAGTTGTAGAATCATTATAGAAATAACTCAAATTAAACCGTGGACTAGCCATGTTATCATCAATCCATTGTTTTTCCTCATAGTGTAAACCTAGGTCAAATATCAACTTCTTATTAAATTGATAACGGATATTGAAAAATAGATCTAGACTTAGACCTTGGTTTTCAAATATAAATTGTTGTTTTTTCTGACTATTCAAACCTAGTTGGTTAACTAGCTGACTATAATGATTTATGTTTCTGTATCTGTTAATATTGGTTTCTTCTTGGCGAAGATCAAGACCAAAATTTATAGAAATATCATCCTGAATATTTATTGTTTGATCATATTTTAGTCCATAATACTTTGTTAGAATATCTTCTGAAATCGATCCAATTGTATTTTCATTTTTAATATTTCCTGATCGCGAATTGTGCTTTCTAGTTATTTGGAATTGTAAGTTTGCTTGGATGTTTTTCAGGTTATCATAATTAAATTGACTCCAGAAATTTTGATCATGATGATCTGCATTGGCTACTTCAGTTGACTCCTTATCAGTATCATTGATTGAAATTTCATCTCTTGACATCAATAAATGTTGTGAAGAATGCCAGTTATCATTTAACAACTGTTTTGTTTTAAAATAGGCATCATCAAATTCTGGTTTAATAATATTGTTTTTAATAAAGTGTTTGTTGACTAATTTTCCTCCAGTTCTTATAGAAGATAAAAACTGTTGGTTATAGTCGTTACTGCTGTGACGATAAGTATAGTAAGCATTAATTAAATCAAATCCAATTTCATGCGATGGTTGATTAAAATTATCAGCTGTTTGAACATCTAATACTGAACTCAAACGGCCTCCATACTGAGTAGGAAAAACGCCACTGTAAAAATCCAAGCTACTAACTGTACTCAAATTAATAGTTGAAAATAATGAAAAGAAATTTTTGAAATGATAAGGGTTTCTTATAATATGGTTATCTAATAAAATTAATGATTCGTTTTCATTACCGCCCCGAGTTTTGGTTTTGCCGCTTAACCCTGAACTGCTATTTCCAGGGATACTTTGTGTTGCTCGCACTGGATCATTTCCTAAAGTCACAGTATTTTCAATGTCCTCTCGTAATAACGTTTTGTTACTGGTGATTGGAGACTGGAGGTTAACTTGACTTGCAGTTACTATAATTTTATTAATACTAACAGGTTTTAGCTTAAGTAAATAGTTAACTGATTTATAGTTGTTTTTATTCAATACAATACTTTTTGTAACTGATTCATATCCTTCAGATGAAATTGTTAACTGCATTTCTTTCTGAATAAGGTTATCAAATACAATTATTCCATTTTTCGTTTCAATTCCATTGATAGTAAAGGATTTAATAGGGCGGTTATTTGTATCCTTCAGCTTAATAATTAAACCTGTTATGGGACTTTTAATCTGTTTTGTTGGATTGATAACATAAGTCAATTCATCAATCTCTATCAATGTTAATGAAAGTGATTTTAATGCTTGATTAAAACTTGTTAATGAATTGTGCGCATCTAGAGTTTTATTAAGATCGGCCTTTTTTAAAAAATCACTGCTGTATATGATTTGAATATTATTTTTCTTAAAATAATTAATCCAATCATGCATAGATTGTGAAAGTATTTGCGATTCAGCAGAAACAGTTAGGCACGCAAAAAGCAGGCAAAAACCAATCAATCTCATATGATACATTTATTGTAGGTTTAAAGAATACTTAATATACCCTGATTAATTTTATAATCAAATTTTGTCGATAAAAAGATAGCTTTAATTTGTTGAGATTTGGCTAAACCTGAAACGTTTCCTGTTAACCGAACTTTTTTAGTTTTATTCTGCAATGTATTCCAATTAATATCATAACCGTTTTCATGGGCATACCACACAATAAAATCATGTAGTGATTTTCCTTCAGATTGAAAGGGTTTGTCTGCACCATGAGTCCAATGCCACATTGAATCATAGGGTGTGATATCTATTTCTTGAAGTTTACCAGTAGAATTCATTAATAATTGTTTGCCTGAAGCTATTGTTTTTGACATCGCATCATGACTTACCTTAACAATGCCATTGCGAACAGATACCTTTAAGTCTATATCTGTCTTATTGACCATGTAACGTGTACCAATATGTTGTATATTACCTAATGATGTAGTTATCAATAGGGGGTTTGTAGTATTAATATTATCTGCATCATGATAAATAGCACCATTGTGTAATGTTATTTGTGAGGCGCTGAATACTTGTATTTGTGAGTTATGATTTAATCTTATTTGGCTATTATCTAATAACGTTAAGTTTGCAAAACTGTTGTCATTCGTCTTGATCCATATGTTCTTTTTAAAATCATGTTGATTTGCAGCTTCCCATGTTTTTCCATCTCTTGATACTTGCACTTCTCCATTCACATAAAAATCTTTGAGAATTTGTGGATTATGTTCCTGTAAGTTGGATTGCATTAAAAATACGACAGTAGTAACTAGTAAAACCGATGCTGCAATTCTAATGAGGATTTTATGCCTTTGTTTTTGCTGTGTTTGTTGCCTTTTCAGCTTCGCTTGCCAATGTGATTTGACGTTTTTCATGGCTCGCTTTTTCATCAAATCATCAGGCTGGATCCTTTTGCCATGAGTTTTTAATAAGTCATCAATGGTGTTTTTCTCAGTAGTCATCTTAATTCTCTTTAAATGAGAGATTTAACTCATCATTTTGCATCAATTTATTAATAACATTTTTAAATGCTGCTCTTGCTCTTGATAAGGATGATTGAACTGATACATTTGTTGTTTTTAATTTATCAGCAATTTCATTTACCGATAACTGCTCTACGTATTTCCATTCTAAAAGATCACCATAATTATTAGGCAGATTATCCATGACTTCAGATATTAAGTCTCTGATTTCATGATTTATACTAATGTTTTCAGGCTGTTGATTCTCATTCATGGCAATATTATCCAATATATCTCTAATTTCAGCAGTATCTGCTAATGGTTTTAAAATTGTATTACGCCTTTTATCCTTTAAATAATGAGCGTATATCAAACTTCTACTAATTTGACACATCCAAGTGAATAGGGCGGCTTCTCCACGGTATGTATGCATTTTATCAATGGCATTACACATGGTTTGTTGGGCAAAGTCATCAGCAAGATCTCTATCTTGCTTAACTCTGCTCATAATAAAGCGAAACAGCTTAGGATAATAATCAGTAAAAAATTGATTAAATATCTTTTCATTCCCTTTGATAATAGCTTTAGCTAATTTTAAATCTTCTTTTAATTTAGTCATCGTTTAACAATTGTTTAACACTTAGAGATCTCTATCGAGAAGAATCAATCGAAATATTTTAAAAAAATTCGATTGATTAATGATAAACGGCATCTCTAATTTTGAAAGAACATTTATATTCTACAAAAATTATGAGAAATAATATGAGAAATTTACAAAATATACCTACTATTAGTACAAATACCAAAATAATAAATTGTTACCCAACAATTAGAAAAACAAGATGCAAATGCAAAATCGAACTTGTTAACCCAACAAGTCATAGAAGACATGATGTAGAAAAGTTTATTAAGCGCTCATATAAAAATAATTTTTCAGCTGATTTAAAATCATTTTTCCCATTGATATTAACAGTGATAAATATTGAAGATAATTCTATCATGGGTGCTTTAGGGATTAGATATGCAAATGAAGGTGCTTTGTTTTCAGAAAGTTACTTAACAAATTCTATAGAGAACTCAATATTTGAACTACAACAAAGTGTAATTGATAGAAGTAAAATAATTGAATTGGGGAATTTTGTTGTTAATAGCAAAGAAGACATTAAATTTGTAATACCAAAAGTAAGCCAATTTATAAAATCTTTAGATGTTGATTGGGCAGTTTATACCTTAACCAGGCCGATAAAATCCTATTTTAATAAATTTGGCATTAAATTAAATTATTTACATGATGCAAATATTGAATCAATCAATAGTGCAGCTTCAGATTGGGGAACATATTATAGATTTAACCCAGCTGTGTATTATTCTAGTGTAAAGAATAACATGAATTATTGATATGAGTTTTGAATATTCAAAGAGGGTTGCAATTCATTTAGATAATTCGCAACTGTGGTTAGAGTTTGATAAAGAACTAACGAAATTAGGCAAGGTCATTGTACCTGTTCCTCATTTCTTCACCCATCAACAAATTGCCCATATGGTAAAAACTGCAGGTATTGATACAGTAATCTGTGCAAATGAAGCACAATTGTTATGGTCGAAACTTGGTTTTACTCCCGTAACAGACAATTTAAATCATTGTGTACTAATGACTAGAAATGTCATCAAGTATCCAAATTTACCACTTAATACCCATAAAATAACTTTTACTTCAGGCACAACAAATGAACCTAAAGGAGTTTGTCTAAGTTTACAACATTTGCAAGAAGTTGGAAAATCCTTGGCGCAAGTCACCAACAAATTTCAAGTTAAAAAACACATGTGTGTATTACCATTAAGTGTTCTTCTAGAAAATATGGCTGCATCTTATGCTTCAGATTTAACCAATATCGAAGTTGTGACTCCTTCACTAGCTGAATTAGGATTATCAGGCTCAAGCGGGTTAGATATAAAAAAATTAATAGGAAGAATTTGTCATTATAAACCGGACAGCCTAATTCTCATGCCACAAATGTTAAAAGCCTTAATTGGATTCTTAGAATTTCAAACTACAGATTTATCGTTTTTGAAGTTCATAGCTGTAGGGGGAGCAGTGTGCTCAAAAGGATTATTAGCAAAAACCCAACAATTAAAATTGCCTGTATTTGAAGGATATGGAATCAGTGAATGTGGATCTGTCATTAGCTTAAATACACATATAAATCAGATTGGCCATGTTGGTAACATTTTGCCACACCAAAAAGTAAAAATTAATTCATCTGGTGAGATTATGACAAAAGGTCATTTATATTTGGGTTATTTAGGTGAAGAATGTCATAAAAAAGAATGGTATGCCACAGGAGATTTAGGCAAATTTAATGAGAAAAACCAATTACAAATAATTGGTAGAAAGAAAAACGTTATCATTAATTCATTTGGTCGCAATATTTCCCCGGATTGGATTGAAGCAGAATTACTTGCCATTAATGAAATTCATCAAGTTGTCATTTATGGTGAAGCAAAACCATATTTAACAGCTATTTGTGTCTCAAATAGCCATGTAGACGATATATGGAATAGTGTTAATCAGCTAAATAAATGCCTGCCAGACTACGCACAAGTAAAACAAATTATCATTTCAGACTGCAGTTTCAATATCGAAAATCAGATGTTAACTGCTTCGGGTAAAAATAAACATGAAAACATATTTAAATATTTTAATAATCAACTAAAGGAAATTTATGCAAATTCAAGAACACATATCACCTAGTCAATTTGAAACTCTTTGCCAACAAACGCAACAAGAACAGTTAGAGTTAACAAGTTTACCTATTATTCAGAAAGCCCTGCAAGGAGAAATAAATATACAAACCTACATTGCCTTTTTAACTCAAGCTTATCACCATGTTAAGCACACGGTTCCTTTATTGATGTTAACTGGCAGTAAAATTACACACGATGACGAATGGTTAAGATCGGCCATGGCAGAATACATTGAAGATGAAATTGGTCACGAAAAATGGATACTAAATGATATCGAAGCTTGTGGTGGTGATAAAAAAATAGCCCATGAAACTGAACCAGACTTCGCAACTGAGTTAATGGTTGCATATGCCTATGATTCAATCAATAGGATTGATCCTCTGTGCTTTTTGGGAATGGTACATGTACTTGAAGGGACTAGCGAACAATTAGCAACTTTAGCGGCGACTAAAATTAAAGAATCACTGTCATTACCACAAAAAGCCTTTACCTATCTGATATCACATGGAGATTTAGATATTGGGCATCAAAAGTTTTTTGAAGACATTGTCAACAAATTAAACACAAATCAATTAGCTATAGTTATTAAATCATGTAAAAGATTTTATCGATTATATGCCGATATCTTTAGAGGATTAACCGTATGAGAATTGATTGGAGCAAACAAACCATTGTTGTGACTGGTGCCTATGGAGGATTAGGAAGTGTTTTATGCAAAGAACTATCATTGCTAGGTTCG
>JBGCFT010000158.1:0-2631 GCA_045107085.1 Marinicellaceae bacterium
ATCCGGCCATTCCTTACGTACACGAATTATTTCATCTAAATTGGTTTGTAAAGGGCGATCGCTAATCAGTTCTATGTTGTTAATTCCGACTATGTTGCCACGGTTCTTGTGAACTCCATATCGGCTAGATACATTCACAACTGCTGGATCTTCGCCCAATGTTTTCCATACAACACCACCCCATCCCGCTTCAAAAGCCCGTACAACATTAATATATTTGTCTGTGGGAGGAGCCGAGGCCAACCAAAAAGGATTAATGCTTTCTATGCCTGCAATGTTACATTTAAGACTTGGTTTATTATCAGCCATTATGATTCTCCTCCTAAATATTCATGAATTGAATGGGCAGCAAGTTTTCCGTCTTCTACGGCTTGAACAGTCAGGTCTTCTCCTGATCTAATGGCATCACCACCTGCAAAAATACCTGTTTTTGATGTGTGGTAATTTTGATTGGTTATTATTTTTCCTTTGTCTGTAGAAATTCCCTCTAGCAATTCAGTATTTAATTTTTGTCCAATGGCTTTAAGAACCATATCTGTTTTAATTTTATAAGTTTCATCGGTTAATGTGAATACTCCATTGACCATTCCTGTTTTGGCAAACTCCATAGACTTGACTCTTTTCTTGCCTTTTATCTTAATTGGAGCAGACCACAATTTAATCATGACGCCATTTTCTCGGGCAAGATTCACTTCATAGGGCGTAGCACTCATATATTTTTCGCCTCGTCTGTAGACTAAAGTAACATTTTCTGCGCCCAATTTTTTGGCTTGGACGGCAGCGTCAATCGCTGTATTGCCTGCTCCGATAACAACCACATCATTGCCAACTTGAATATCCGATTTATTGTTGGTTTGGCGAATGGTTTCAATAAATTCGACTGCATCGCTGATACCCTTTATGTTTTCTTTATCTAATCCCAATGAATAAGTTTGTCCTAATCCAATACCAATAAAAACGGCATCATATTGATCACTTAATTTATCTAAAGATGTAATGTTTTGATCGTGTTTAATGTCGATGCCACCAATATCTTTTATGAAGTCAACTTCTGTTTGTGCCCAATCATTGTTCATTTTATAGGAAGCTAAGCCATATTCATTCAGTCCACCTGATTTCGGTTTTGACTCAAAGACTGTGACATTATTGCCTAACATGGACAAACGATGAGCACATGCTAAACCAGCTGGCCCTGCGCCAACTATGGCTATGGATTTACCAGTGCTTGGTTTTCTTGTAAAAGGATGCTTAGTGTTCTTATCAATTAATGTGTCAACCGCATGGCGCTGTAATAAACCAATTTCTATGGGTTGTTCTATTGATGTATTTAAAACGCAAACTTGTTCACACAATACTTCTGTTGGACAAGCTCTTGCGCATGTTCCACCCATAATATTTTCTGATAAAATAGTATGTGCAGCGCCAATTGGGTTATCTGATCGAATTTGGTGAATAAATGTTGGTATATCTATCGATGTTGGACAAGCTTGAATGCATGGTGCATCATAACAATATAAGCATCGAGCAGACTCGGCAATGGCTTGTTGTAAATTTAATGGTTTATGTAAATCATCAAAATGATTATTGTCGCACTTTTCATGTGCCATGTTTGTACCCCTTTATTTATTATTGTTTTTGTTACTATGACAATATTAAATTCATTGTTTAAAGTCAAGATTTATATAAAGTATATTAATGGTGTTTTTTCAGAATTATAATAATTCAGGTTTTATTCATGAATGTATTGTAAGATACAAAATTATTATTTTCGCTCAGGTAAATTATATGAAACAAATTATTATCACACTTGCCATTTTTACATATTTTGGAATTAACTCATCAATAGCAGCAGATCAGTCGAAGAATATAATTGAATTTAATCAACCAGAGAAGTTTACTGATTTTAGTATTCATGCTGATAGAAATGAAAAAGACCGTTTAAGATTAATGGATCAACTTTCTGGATTAATGGATGAATTACTGTCTGAAATGTCTAACAATACTTTTAATATAATGGTTAATGACGTAGACATGTCTGGTCGATTTGAATTTAATGGCAGAAACAATGAGTTTATCAGAGTTATCAAAGAATCGGATAGAACACGACTAGAGTTTTCCTATGTAATATTTGATTCAAATGGAAAACAATTAACTAAAGGTGATGCCAATCTCACTGACCGAAATCCACTCACTTTAAAGAGATTGTCTAAAGAGTACAGAGATACGAATTTTGGCAATGAAATGAAAATGTTTAAAAACTGGGTTAAAAATTTATAAAACTTTTCTCAGGTTATTAACCATTTCTGAGTGATTTATTTATTAAAGACACTTATGAAATGGTTATTTTTTAGTGGATTTGTTTTTTATCTTGATATGATCTGAATAGTGTTCAATTTCAATGACCTCACTACAATGAGGGCAATTTAACTCCGTTAGCTTAAGCTGCATGTTTCTTATTTCCCAAATGACAGTTCGTACTTCTTGTGGAGGGATAGATAATTCATGCGCCAACTGTTTGAGTTGCCTTCTTTCTCCTTGGTTTAATATGCCATCTTTTAAATATCTAATGACTTTATTTCTAAAAAGTAATTTTCTGCGATTGACTTCTTTAGTAAAGCCAGAGGCTAATAT
>JBGCFT010000159.1:0-9157 GCA_045107085.1 Marinicellaceae bacterium
TATGAAAAGACTGTTCAAAATCATCTGGTTTTTCACCAAATTAGGTTTGTTTTTCCTGGTTTTAGGTATTGCAACCTTATTTGTCACCTATAAAGTCATGGAAAAGGATTTGCCATCAGTTGAATCAATTAGGGAGTACAAACTTCAAGTTCCGTTACGGGTTTATTCAAAAGATAACAAACTAATCAGAGAGTTTGGAACCATAAGACGTTCTCCAGCGGCATTAGAAGACGTACCCAAACACTTAATCAATGCTTATATTGCTGGTGAAGATGCCAATTTTTACAGTCACTATGGTGTCGATCCCAAAGGAATATTCAGAGCTGTATGGGAAATCATTACAACTGGCCAGAAAAAAACAGGTGGTTCTACCATCACAATGCAATTAACGCGCAATGTGTTCCTTAATTTAAAACAAACCTATACACGCAAACTCAAAGAAATATTTTTAGCCATAAAACTTGAACAAACTATCAGCAAAGATGAAATTCTAGAATTATATTTAAACAAAAATTTCTTAGGTTGGCATTCTTATGGGATTGTAGCCGCAGCTGACAGGTATTACGGTAAAACACTTGATGAATTGACTTTAGCAGAATGTGCCATGTTAGCAGCTCCACCAAAAGCTCCTTCAACTATCAATCCCATTACAAGACCAGAGCGGGCTGTACAGAGACGAAATTATATTCTGAGACGCATGTTAGAACTAGATTTTATTAACCAAGAGGAGCATGATCAAGCTGTTGCTGAAGAGGATAAAGCGGTATTGCATGAAGCTGCCATTGAAGTCAATGCCCCTTGGATTGCTGAAATGGTTAGGTCATCGATGATTGAAAAATATGGAGATAATGCTTATACAGATGGTTATATTGTTCACACCACTATAGATTCCAAGTTTCAACAAGCTGCAGAAATAGCTGTGCAAAATGGCTTACAAGCCTACGATAAAATCCATGGATACAGAGGACCTATCAAACATTTTAATATATTATCCGAAAACCCTGATTACGTTCCTGATAGTGATTTGCAAGAGGAATTTCTTGTAACAGAGGAAGCCATTGATGAAGCCTTATCTAAAATAAAGAAAACACCAGTTACAGCAGGGCTTCAGGCTGCATTAGTCACATATGTTGAAGATGAATCAAGTATTGTTAGATTAATTGATGGTCAAGATATTGTTATAGATTATGAAACTTCAACATGGGCAGGTGCCTTTATAGACAATGAACACAAAAAGGCTAAACCTAAAACCATGCATGAGATTGTCAAGATCGGTGATGTAATAATGGTTAAGAGAGATGAATTAGGTCAGTTTATATTGGCACAAATCCCAAGGGTTCAAGGCTCGTTGGTTTCTATTAATCCGAATAATGGTGGGATTAACTCATTGATAGGTGGGTTTGCATTTAACCTAAACAAATTTAACCGGGTGATTCAAGCCAAACGCCAACCAGGTTCAGGTTTCAAGCCAATTTTATATTCAGCTGCACTAGAGGCAGGATTAACCGCCTCAACTTTAATCAATGATGCACCTATTGTGTTTGATGATGATAAATTAGAAAAAGCTTGGCGACCACAAAATTACAGTGAAAAGTTTTTTGGCCCAACCAGATTACGTGAAGGCATCGTGGGTTCGAAAAATTTAGTTTCAATCAGAGTTTTAGATCAAATTGGTATTGATGCAGGCCGAAATCACATGATAGATTTTGGTTTTGAAGCCGAAGACATTCCCAGAAATTTATCTATAGCATTGGGAAGCCCAAATGTTACACCATTAGCCATGGCCCGAGCATATGCTGTATTTGCTAATGGAGGATATTTAGTTGATCCTTATTTAATCGAATCCATAACCAACCAAGACGGTGAAATTATTTTTCAAAAACCAGAGGTTGTTTTATGTGATGATTGTGATGGCAAAATAGCACAACAAGAGAAAATGGATAGGCTTGCTGAAAATAACAATTCTGACGAAAATATGCAGGTGATTGTTTCTGACCAAGCACATGAAGAAAAAAATCACACTTCTGAAAATAACGAAACTCTAGAAACCATTTATCCTCCCCGAATTATCTCAGCAGCCAATCAATTTATTATGGAAAGTTTTCTGCAAGATGTCATTACCAGAGGTACTGGACGCAAAGCACTCGTTTTAGAAAGAAGAGATATTGCCGGCAAAACTGGTACAACCAATGAACAAAGAGATGCTTGGTTTAACGGCTTTCAAAAAGATAATGTAACCAATGCTTGGGTTGGTTTTGATACACCCCAAGCCATGGGCAAGGGTGCAACAGGCGGTGCTGCTGCGTTACCTATTTGGATAGATTTTATGCGTGTTGCTCTGGAAGAAATTCCCGAATATACAAGACCCATACCGCCTGGAGTGATAAAATCTAAGGTTGATCTTAAATCAGGTAAATTGGCTTTATCAGATAATAAAAACACAAAAATGGAATATTTTATAGCAGGTTTTTTACCAGAGGAAGAAAGTGCCACAAAACAAGCAACACAAATAGATGATGAAATTATTGAAGATATTTTTTAATCAATCATTTTGTGGGTTAAGCATATGGCTGCTTAAAGTCACGCGAGCAGCCAACCATGTAACCAACACTGAAATAAATAGAACTGAAACTATTTGAATCACATTTAATCCATGTAAACGTATATTGATTCCAAAGTCCTTCAATAACTCTTGAAATGTCCCGTCTAACCACCAAAACCCAACTGACAAAAATATAACGGCTAAAAGACCAGCATAAATACCAAGAAAAACCCCCATGTACAAGAAACTCCTTCTGACTTGTGCCCAAGTTGCTCCCATCAGTTCAAGTAGCCTCAGTTCACTCTTGTGATCTTTCACTTCATTGGCAATGGTATTTCCTAGAATGACCATAATAATCATGATAAATAATATCGCACTAATTCGTGCCAATTGTAATAATGTATGAGTTAACGCACTTATTTGGTTGATCCATTGAGCATCATAACTGACATATTCAATTTGAGGGTTAATTTCATAAGCATTGATAAAACTTTCTATGTCTTCAATCGAAGCGTCTTCTTGGATTGTTACAGAGATTTGATGGGGCAAATCATAAGACGAAATCAATGCCATAAATTGTGACAACTGTTCATCTTGTCGCAATTGCTGCGATATTTGATTTTCTGTCAACAACTCTGCGCTTTCTACCAGGTTATTTTGTTTTAATTCATGCAATAAAATGCCTGTTTCTTTTAAATCTAAACCACTTTCAACAAATAAAGCAATGGTACCTTGATTCTGCCATGAACTTTTTAACTCCGCATAATTTAACCACAACGTCCATAAAAACAATGGCACATAAAAACAAATTGACAAAGTTAAAACTGTCATTAAAGTTTTTATCGGATTTTTTTTCCACGGCATAGTGAAGCCTTCATAAAGCGCACGTTTATGGCCTCTAAAATATACCTGAAATGGATTTGGCTTATCGTGCTGCTGTATCATGGAGTATAAAGACTTTGTTGGGGTCTAAAATCATCTTCAAGAGAACCTTGTTTTAAAACCAAGACACGTTTTTGCATCCTTTTAATTAAAAACAAATCATGAGAAGCAATAATGATAGTAATGCCTAGTTGATTCAGATTTTCAAATATTTGCATGAGCTCCATAGATAAATCTGGATCCAAATTTCCTGTTGGCTCATCTGCTAGAATGATATCTGGTTTGGAAACGAAAGCTCTAGCAATGCCAACCCGTTGTTGTTGGCCACTGGAAAGCTCTTGAGGAAAAAAATGGGACTTTTCTCCTATACCGACTTTTACCAAAGCTGCTTGTGCTTTTTTAAAACTATGAGCATCTGAGTGACCTCTAATCTGTAAAGATAAAGCAATATTTTGTAACACCGTCTTATTATCAAGAAGTTTATGATCTTGATATATCATCCCTATTCTTTGACGATAAGTTGCAATTTTATTGGCTTTCAAACTCGATATGTCCTTGCCTTGGACTTTAATTTGACCATAACTGACATTTTGCATCAGCATCAACAGTCTCAAAATAGTTGTCTTACCAGCACCAGAGTGACCAGTAAGAAACAACATTTCTCCATCTTCAACTTCAAAGCTAACATCATTTAATGCTTTGCTGTCTTTTCCATAGCTTTTTGAGACGCGGTTGAAATTTATCATGCGCTATAGTATATACGAAAGTCGCGCATTTATTGGTATTAATTTTCAAAGATTAATTTAAAAACAACACCAATAATTTAGCTGTCTTTTTCTTCTTTTTTATCATCAAGAGTTTTAATTTGTTGCGGAACAACTCTGTACAAATCATTAAACCTGTCTTCTTGAAGTTTATTCAGTCTTTTGTAATATTCAGTGGCTGAAACAGTTCTTTCATTGGTTTGTATTTGGACATTTAAGAAGGATTTATCACCACCAAGTTTTGAACCTGTGATCGCAGTCGCTTCAGCAAACCACCGTTCAAATTTTCTGATTGTTGCATCTTGCGAATAAAAATTTGAGTATTCCTTTAACAGACTCTCTGCTTCTTCATTTTGCTCTGCAGTCATCACTTCTTTGAAACTATTGATGCTATCAGTATGGTTTTTTGTAAAATCACCCATTGATAAAACCCACCAGGCGTAGGCTTGTGGCAAATTTTGTTCAAAACCATAGTCTCCATTCTGATAAATGGCACTTATACTTAACATGGCAGGTTTGAAACCATAACTTGCAGAAACTTTTAAATGATTCATAAATCTTTTTTTATTGCCTTTTCCTTGTTTAATATCAGCCAATTCTTCACGGGCATTAATGGCCCAATACATTCCAGGGTCCAATAAATCTCCATCTTTGGAATATTGTAGTTCTGCTTTCAAATGGCTACTAAACAGACATGCTATGAGGATTAAAATATATTTCATTGCTCTTTCTCATTTAAGTTGTATACATGTTAATGCTGTCTTCGTGAATAAAATGTAAAACAGAATTAATTCGGTAGATATTTTTTATAATTAATACCTAAGGCTTTATGTTACTTAATTAAACAGATTTATAAAACAGCCAAAAGTCATGATGTGTCAAAAAATTGAAGATAACAAAATTAGTTAATTTAACTTTAGGTTAATTTAACTTTCATGAACTTACCTAATGCCATTACAAAATATCTTGCTGCTTATCAAAGCACATCACAAATTGAGCATATCTTACTTATCGGCAATGACACCTATGACTATAAAAATTATTTAGGCATTAATAGTACCAGTTTTATCCCGACAAAGTATGCGCCAACTGTATATATTCCTCACACACCAAGCGATGCTTTATTAACGGACCTTAATAACGATGGCCTATCGAATATTTCAATTGGTAGGTGGCCCGTAAGAAATATGGATGAATTAAACCACATTGTAAATAAAACCTTACAATGGTCAGAAACAAATGACATCAGTGCGATATTTATGACAGATATTGAAGAAAATGAGTCCAATTCATTTGAGTTACAAGCCAGCAACATGATTCAGTCACTGCTGAATATTGAGCCTTCTTTGATTGATATTACTGAAGTTTTTCCCAGTAAAATAGAAATCAATTCAGGAGAAAATATCATTGATAAATCAAGAGATCTTTTGTTTAATGGATGGCAAAACGGCTTCTCATTAACCAACTTTATTGGACATGGTTCACCCACTCAATGGTCACAGCAAGGCATATTGGCTAGCGGAGATTTAGCGGGTTTATTCAATGAAAATTACTCCACTTTAATTGGAACCTCTACTTGTTATTCTAGTTATTTTGTAGCTCCGAGTACCAATAGTTTGTCGTTGAATTTAATGAATGGATTCAATGGAAGACAAAACGGTGCTGTTGCCATTCATGGTGCATCGACGTTATCCAGTTATTCTGGCAATGAAATCTTTGCTAATCATGTATTAGAGCAACAATTACAGGGAGAAACGTTGGGCAAAGCCATTCTGTCTGCTCGAATTTTGTCACGCAATTTAGGCTACAATGATCAAGTTATTAATTGGGTTTTATTGGGAGATCCAACACTAAGAATTAAATATTAATTCATATAAATTAAAGCACAGATTATTTAAAATTAATCTGTGCTACTTTACAAAGACGCTAACAACTGTCTCACAAGTCCAGGCAATGCTTCCCCTGCTTTTTGCTTTAATACGGTAATATTTGAATCTCTGGAATCCAAAACGCCCACTGGATCTATGGAATATATTTTAGTATTTTGTGATGCAAAGTCCAATAGACCTGCAGCTGGATATACTTGTAAGGAGGTTCCAACAACCAAAATTATATCAGCCGTTGGCATTAATTTTATTGCGGAATCAATCATCGGTACAGCTTCACCAAACCAGACAATATTCGGTCTTAACTGTGAATGCATCTCGCATAACTCTCCTATTTTCATTTCTACATCATCAATCTTATAGACTAAATCAGGGTTAATACTACTGCGAGATTGATTAATCTCTCCATGTAAATGCATGACATCAGATGACCCTGCCCTTTCGTGAAGATCATCAATATTTTGGGTAATTATTTTAACCTTAAAAGCTGATTCTAACTCTGCCAAGGCTAAGTGCGCTTGATTGGGTTGGGCATGTCGAATTTGTTTTCTGCGTTGATTATAAAACCTTAAAACCAATTCAGGATCTCGCTGCCATGCCTCAGGAGTGGCGACATCCGTAACCTTGTGATTTTCCCACAGACCATCATTGCCTCTAAATGTTTTTATACCACTTTCAGCTGAAATGCCTGCTCCTGTTAAAACGACTATATTTTTCATTGATTTTTTACTTTTCTGAAATCCATTTTTCATTTTCATAAACAACATAACGTTTGTTAGTATCTATGAATCCTGCTATCTGTGCACACCCCGAATTTTCTACCTTCTCCCAATCCACACTATAAAGATTAGATTTTCCGTTATATTCTCTGATTATATTTATTGCATAAAAACACGATGCATAAGAGCCAAATGTCACCCGAAAAAGGCTTTGATGTTTTTGGTATACTCCAGATATTGTCTGTCTCCAAGACATGGGACGTAAATTATTAGCAGCTCTTGCAACTTCAACTAACGTTTCTATTTGAGTACTTTCTTTGTTTTCAGAAAAAATAGTGTATTCCTGGTTCTCATCAAATCTTAGATATAATTGTTCTTTATTTTCGCATTTCCATGATTCTGTTAATAATTTTTCACAAGATAATTGATGATTTATAGCATGGAATTTAGCTTCAATGTGCGGTTTAAATACTATTGCAATCGATTCTTTGTATTTTTCCTCTTTATGGTTTCTATTCAACCATGAACGAATGGTTTTTATTTCAGTTGTTTCTTTGATTCCAAGCTTTTTAGCTTCTTCAATAATAATTTTTATGTTTTCTTTTGATATTTCATTAATACTTCCAGGCACGATTGTCATCGCAAATAAATTATAGGATGCTAATATTAGTAAAATTAAATATTTATTCATGAATTATTTTTAATTGAGAGCTAATAAATACGACAAACTTGTCTGAGAGAAGTTCTTATCAAAAAACTATTTAACCAACAATTGTATTCATTTGGAAAATAGGCAATAACATGGCCAAAACTATGAGCAAAATCATCATACCGACAATTAAAATTGCAACCGGTTGGAGGATACTGACTATAGAGGTGAGTTTATGATTGACATCTCTTTCTTGAGTATCTGCAGCACGTTCTAACATTTCACTGAGAATACCAGATTGCTCACCAGAGTGAATCAAACGTATTGTCATGGGTGGAAAATAGCCATTGGTTTTAAGTGATCGACTAAGGCTGGAACCTTCACGAACTTGTGTGGCTGTTTTTTCAACGGATTGTTTTATCGCTAAATTTTTTATCACTTTGCTTGATAAAGATAAGGCCTGAACAATTGGAACGGTACTTTTTGTTAAAATACCTAAAGTTCTTGTGAAACGTGCAGATTGCGCTATACGAATAAAACCACCCAAAATTGGCATTTTTAATAAAAACCTGTGCCATTTAAACCTAAAATCTTGGTTCTGAAGCGCCAAGACAAAGGCCAAAGTCGTAATCATCAAAACAATAAGCACAACCAAGCCATAGTGCCTGACCCAATCGCTCAAACTGACCAAGGCTCGGGTAATAAGTGGTAATTCGGCATTGTTATTTTCAAATACTTGAATCACTTTGGGAACAATATAAACCATTAATCCAGATACCACAGCTATTGATGTCAATATCAACAAAACTGGATACAATAATGCCATCCAAGACTGTTTGCTCATGTCTTCTTTTTGTTCAAGATACTCAGCCAATCGCAACAACACTTCATCTAAATTACCTGATTGCTCACCAGCCTCAACACTGGTCGTTATTAACTCATCAAAGGCTTTTGGAAACAAACCCATTGCATAGGCCAATGATTGGCCTTCCATAAGCTTTGACTTCAAGGTAATGAGTATTTTTTTTGAATTTTTATGATCGGTTTGCTCAATAATAGTTCCTATGGCTTCATCCAGAGGCAAACCTGCTTTCAACAGCGTTGTTAACTGTCTGATAATTATGGGTAATTCACCAGAACGTAAACGGGTTTTGTGTTTTGTTCCTGAGTTTGATTCTATGTTGGCATCAACTTTTTCAATTTTGATTGGTATAAGATTTTGATCACGTAAAAGTTGGCGAACGTGCTTTTCTGTATCTGCTTGGATTACTCCTGACTTATTTTTGCCAGACTGATCGAGTGAATTGTATTCAAATGCATCCATGAATTAATTATGTCACTCTGAGAATTTCATCAGCGGTGGTGATTCCTTGACACATTTTAATGATTCCATCTTGGCGAATTGACACAGAATATTTGCGAGCAAATGTTTCGAGTCTTTGCTCTGATGCTCCTTTGTGAATCAAGGCTTTCATTTTCTCATCTATTTTGATCAATTCATAAATGCCAGTTCTACCATTATAAGCCTGTTGAATGGGTAACGAAGCATCTGCCTTAAACAATGTTTGTGGTTCAATATTAAACAATTGACACTCGTTAGTATCGGGTTGATATGCGATTTTAGTTTTGGGATTAAGTACCCGCACTAATCTCTGTGCCAAAACGGCTTTAACGCTCGAAGCCAATAAAAATGGTGGAACGCCCATATCAACTAA
>JBGCFT010000016.1:0-4564 GCA_045107085.1 Marinicellaceae bacterium
AGTAGCATTAGACAGGCACTCTAATAGCACTAAGATACAAGTAATATTGTTATAAATTCTAATTGCACTAAGTTACGATTTTCGCACTTTATCTTTAAAATAAAAAAGAAAATAAAGCGGAATAAAAAAGTGGAATAAAAAGGAATAAAAAGGGACAGGCGTTTCTTAAAAAGGTGAAATCTTACTGATTTAGGCTTATTTGGTTTTTTGATTGTGAAAATTGAGGTGTTTTTGCCCTTTTTTATAGTTATACTGATTACAGTTTCTGTGACATTTTTGGAAGTGTTATTTAAAGAAATGCTTGGTAATAATCTGATAGGAAGAGCATTCATTGTTGCATTAATACCAACTATTATCTATATGCTTTTGGTGAAAAAAAGTTTAAAAATGACTGATTATAATGCTTAATAGGTCAATATAGAACCCAAATCTTTTATAATCTAAAATTGAAAATCATTAAATTTAATGAAAATTAAAATAACTAATGAACGTATCTTTCAAATCACAATATCAATTGTTATTGCTGCTTCTATGGTTTATGTTTTTTATAATAATTATGGTCTTGCAAAAGATATTGTCACACAAGCCTCATTAAACTTAAATGAGGGAGCCGAACGCTTGGCTTTGTATTTTAAGATTCTTATCACACT
Organism: Marinicellaceae bacterium; assembly: GCA_045107085.1. Classification (GTDB taxonomy): domain Bacteria; phylum Pseudomonadota; class Gammaproteobacteria; order Xanthomonadales; family Marinicellaceae; genus NORP309. The sequence continues at coordinate 651 of JBGCFT010000016.1, forward strand.
ATCAGTAATCTCCATTAGTTCTGTAATACTTTCAAATTTTGTTAAAAATGTATCGTTAGTTGTTTCCATATTCCCAATAGTTGGGATTATCGGATGTGCTTATTTGATTTCAGGTTCAATAGCTACATTTGGTTTTCCATTGTTTTATTTTATACCAATCATTTATATTGGGATTTTAATCTTTTATGATTTATATCTAAAAAGGTTAAATGGATATAAAGTTTCTTTTCAAAAAAGCCTTAACAAGTTTATAAATATTCAATCTTTAGTCTTTATTATTGTTTTTATTTATATAGTTTCTGAATCAAATAGTGTGTATCAATCAATTATTCTTTTTGGTGAGCCAGACACATTGTTTTATCATTTTGTTATTTTAATGTTTTCTAATTACTTAATGTTAGGGTTTAGTTGCCTAGTTTTTATTATAAATAAGAAGATAGGTACTTTACTGTCAATTTTCCCTATCTGTTTACATCAAATATATTATTATCTAATGAATTATCATTTTTCAAAATGGATTGATATCGAATGGGAGTTTTATTTATCATTTTTATTTGTCACTATATATTTTTTGTATTTATTTCAAAATTATAGAAAATAATTACAAAATAGAATTTAGACATGAACAATATATCAAAAACCAAGGATTAAAAATGTCAGAAAGAAAACGAATAGCCCTCCTAATTGATTGCGATAATGTCAGTCACAATTCCATCGAAGGAGTTCTGGAAGAACTGGCTAAATATGGCATGGTGAATGTGCGTCATGCGCATGGGGATTGGAACAATCCGTCATTATCAGGTTGGATAGAGCGATTGCATACCCATGCAATCAGGCCAATGCAACAATTCGCATACACCAAAGGTAAAAATGCAACCGATTCTGCAATGATTATTGATGCGATGGATTTGTTGTATACTAAAAATATTGATGCTTTTGCTTTAATGACCAGTGACAGCGATTTTACGCCATTGGTGTTAAGAATTTTGGAAAGCGGTTTGCCTGTATATGGATTTGGAGAAAAGAAAACCCCAAAAGCTTTTGTGGATGCGTGTTCTCCATTTATTTATACTGAAAATTTGATGGTTCAGCAAGAAGACAATTCAGATAAAAATGAACAGCCAGAATTGAAAAAGAAATCAAAAGCCAGTTTGAGAAGAGATGCTGGTTTGGTCAAGTTATTGAGGACAGCAGTCGAACAAACTTCAGAGGACGATGGTTGGTCACATTTGGGCAGAGTTGGAAGTTATATCTCTAATAATAAAACTTTATCATCTATCAATTACGGCTACAAAAAAATCGGTGATTTAATCAGAGCCACTGAATTATTTGAAATTGATATGCGTAATAATGGTTCAGCTATGTTTATTAAAGATAAACGTAAATAAATTGAAAAAAACTCATTTATTGGAAAATCATGAAGGGCAGGGCCACATCTCACGTTGGTTTTTTGGTCATTGAGTATTAAATCTTTGATTCCCAAGTCAAACATGAGGATGATAGGATTGAGAAAGAAAAGGGCAACAACAAGGGTTGTGCCGTAGTTTTGAGTTTACCTTCGTGTTCTTCATGTGCTTCGTGGTGAATTGCTTTTGATTTCAAATTTTAAATCACAATGGTTTTTGGATTCTTCAAAAAAAATTCAGTCTTAAATTTTGATTTCGGAACGCAATGAGGTTCCTGTTGCTTGCTAAGGCTCGGCTGGAATGATGGATGTGTAGTCGGGAATGACGGAATTTTTGCTCGGAATAACTAAATTAATGCCGTTTTTTTTGCTTGACAATTTATAAGTAAAGTTCTAATCTAAAGTTTGTTTATTATGGACATTAACAAACATGCGATTTCTTCTACTCATTCTTTTTATTACCCTTTTTAATTCTTCATCATTTGCGGCTTTAAGCATTAATAAAATTACCCAGTCTGGTGATTTTAGTGACTTAAATTTTAATCCTTTGACACAGAATAAACCGGCGATTTTAGAGGGTAAAATTGTTTATTTTAATAAACACAGGCAACTAACCGTGTCTTCAGGGACTCTAGACAGCACCAGTGTTATTCAATTGGATAATCAACCGTTAAATGCTTGGTATGGAGCGAGCGGTTCGCAAATAATCACTGAAAAAAATCACATTTTATTTATTAATCGCGATGATTTAACCCTTTGGAAAACAGATGGCATTAATTCCAGTCAATTATCTGATCTTAGAGTCACCTATTTTACCAAGGATAAAGGCAATGTGGCGCATGCAAAAACCCTTGAAGGCAATGCTCTTGTGACAACAGATGGTGAAAGTGTGAATAGTTATCCAATGGGTGAACAATTGTCCTTTGCTTTTGGTTTGCCTGTTTGTGAAATGGATAAAGACAATTTAATTGTTCCTGTTTCAGATAATAGCAGTAGTGAAATTAATTTGTATAGGTATGACAATGGAAAAGTTATACCAGCTGCTCCTGAAATTGACAATGAAAATAGCTATTTTGGTCTTCCTGACTTTAAATTAATGTTTGATCAAGCCTGTTATTATCAATACGAAACAGATGGAAAATCTTATATTTTAAGAATGGGCATTGATGGCAGTGTCACCACTATTTCAGGTTTGGATGATGAATTGAGTTGGGTTAATATATTTGAACTGGGCGGTAAACTGTATTTAAATTCTGATTTTCCCTACGATGATCCAAATATCTCAGATGATATTTATAGTGGAGACATCTATCATTTGCCATTGAACTCCTTACAACCTGAAAAAGTTATTAATATTAGTAATTTTGGATTAAGTATTATTGATATGTCTGTTAGTGAAAATTATTTTTATGTTCAATTTGCTTATGTGGGTTGTGTGGGTTGTCCAATCCCGTCACCGACCCCTCCGCCTTTTTTTCAGGTTTATAATGAAAATTTCAATTTAATTAGAACAGTTGAAGGACTCAATAGCTTTGAGATTTTTAATGCAATTGATAAAGATTTGATGTTGATTGATACCGATGTACAAAAAATTGTTGCTTACAATCAAGGGGTTGATGAATTTGAAATAAACATGCCTTTTAGTAACATTGATTTTGTTGTAGGTGGTGAACAAGCAAGTTATGCCATTGGTACAGATAGAATTTCTCAAACACCTGCTATTTATAAAATTTCACAAAGCGTTATTGTTTCCAATCAATTATCAGGTTTATGGACAAGTAAAGGGCTTGAAAGTCAGGGCTTGTCAATTCACACTGGCATAAGATCAGATGGTTCTGAGTATATGTTTGTGAGTTTATATATTTATAAAGATGGCAATCCTTTTTGGGTAGCCGGGAGCCAAGAGATAAATCTAGGCGATCAAACCATTGAAATTGAGTTATTTGAATTCAAAGGATCTTCTTTTTTAACTAATGATGCCAGTCAAAACAATGAAAGACTTGCGTTTGGAACACTGAAAATAATACCTGATACATGCGATTCTATCCAAGTAGAAATAGACATATTAAATGTTGAAAGAGTGGATTTGGCCATGCAAAGAATACAGGATATTAGCCATGTAAATTCATGCAGTGATTAATGACCGATAAATAATTACCTTTAAAAAAGTTGACAATTTAACCATAGCCACTGAATTGTCTGAAATGGATATGAGAAATAATGGATCAGCTATGCATATTAAAGATTTTCTCGTTCCCATGCTAGTTTAGCAAAGGTACATTTCTCGTTCCCATGCTCCCGCGTGGGAATGAATATCAAGTTAAATACTAACAATTACTATATTAGTTATACATTTTGTCAATATTAAAGACCTTTGCTTGATTATGAAGGATTGAGAAAAAGATTTAAAAATGTGTCAATCAAGGCACGAAATGCAGCCTAATAACTAGTTATTAGCAAATTTTGAAACGCAGAGTGATGCTTTTTTAAACTTTTTATCTTCTTTCAC
>JBGCFT010000160.1:0-4085 GCA_045107085.1 Marinicellaceae bacterium
TGTTGATTACCTGCACCACTGAACATAAAAATATCAATTTTATCGTCATTAAGAATAAACTCATCCACATAAGCACCATCACTTATGGCTGCTACAGAATATCCAAAATCTCTATTACTAATTCCAAGTTCAGACAATCTTTGCCAACGTGGCCTAATTTCAATCAAAGGCTGATCAAGGGTTAAGGTACTTGGGTCAGAATTAATTTGCGGGTTTTCAAAGACTATTTCTGATTGCGAATAAACAGCCTCAGCTGCTTGATATAATTCATTAATATCACTCCCTGCCAAATCAACAGCAACTGCACGGGTTCCACCGTCATTACTGGATATTATGGAACCACGGGAAGAAAAAGCCCGCATGTTTTCATAACTTTTAAACTTTTCAGTTATGGCCTCCATCATGGCATTAATATTTTTTGTCTCAACTGGCGCACTTAAAAACCAAATTCTCCCAATGGATACCGACATATTGTAATAAGCAATAGGCGGCATGTTAGTTTCACCACTTTCAAAGCGCTCTGGTGATGCATTGACGTATTCTTTAAAATAGCTTCGCAAATCCTCTCCAATTTTCTCCATTTCTGACAAATTATAATTTGGCGGTGCAAACATCATAGAAAAAGCTTTAGGTTCTTCGCCCTCAGGCAAGTATTCCGCAGCGGGCATAAACACATAGGCACTGCCTAAAATTAATACAATAAAGCTAACCGCTAAAACCTGAGCTCTAGTTTTTGTGGCAGAAAACACGTCAACTAGGCGCATCCATTTATTTGATAATTCTAAAGATTTGATTTTTGTATCGGATTTTTTTCCACTGTTTGCCATGGCAGTTGGCACAACAAATATTGCCACCAACATTGATGCAATAATGGCTCCAGATATAGCAATAGCAATATCTGAATACAACTGCCCTGCTTCTTGTTGAATAAATAATATCGGCGCAAAAACCAGTACAGTAGTTGCAGTAGAAGCCAATACTGCTGGCCACACTTCCTTAACACCTTCTACTGCTGCTTGATAACGACTGCGGCCTTTTTTTCTGAATTGCATAATTGATTCAAGCACAACTATAGTGTTATCAACTGTCATGCCAATAGCAAATGCAACTCCAGCTAAAGAAATTACATTGATGGTTCGGCCAAACGCCATTAAGGCTAAAAATGCCGCAATAGTACAAATTGGAATACCCAATACTGCAATTAATGTAGAGCGACCAGAACGTAAAAAATAGTACATAACTAAAGTGGCTAAAATTGCGCCTAATCCCAAGTTAACCCAGACATTTTTTAATGAACTTGAAACATATTGAACATCATCACTAAATAATTTAAGGTTCAGCCCGTTTTGTTTCAGTAAACTGGTATTAAGTTCTTCAACCAAAGGCAACATGGCGGTTTTAATGGCTATGACATTCGACCCACTTTCACGACGCACAGATAACGTTAAATTGCGCTCGCCATTGGAAAAAGATTTGCCACGAGACTCAAAATGATCCAAGGCTACTGTGGCAATGTCTTTTAAATATAAATTAGCATTACCTGTTCGAGAAATAATTAAGTTTTCCAACTCTGATATTTCTTCAAATCGTCCAACTACACGCAACAAATATCGGCTTTCTTTGCTTTCTAAATCGCCCGCTGAAAAATCAGAATTACGTGCACGTATGGCATCTCTAACTTGAGTCAGACTCACGCCTCTTTGTGCTAACAAAGAAGTATCAACTTTAATTTGAATTTGTCTAGCAGATCCTCCTCTAACATCAACTTGTGATACTCCAGTGACGCTTTCCATTCTGGGACGAATGTAATCATCCGCATAATCTCGCAGCATATCCACATCCAACTTCATCGGATTTCCATCTAATGGTGCAAGGCGAAAATACATAAAGGCATTGCTAGAAAAAGAACTTGAAAATAACCGTGGTTGATCAACATTTTCTGGATAAGCCGGCACTTGACTTAAAGCATTACTTACTCGAATCAGCGCTTCATTGGCATCTACACCAAAAGGAAATTCCAGTTCTATCCGAGCTGATCCCATGCCTGCTGATGAAATCATTCGTTTTAGGTTGGGTAAACTACGCAAATAACGCTCTTGCTCGATTAAAATTTCTTTTTCCACGTCCTGCGGAGTTGCTCCTGGCCAACCTGTTTGAACTGTAATCGTTCTAACTTCTAAATCAGGAATCATTTGTACAGGGATTTTGAGTGATGCTACAACTCCCAATATACACGTAATTAAAACAACGACTGTGACTAATATGCCTCGTTTGACTGTTGACTCCATCATATTTATTGGGCCTTTTTGCTTTTATCAATAATATTCACTTTGACCGGAGTACCATCTCGCAAAAATTCGACTCCGCTAATAATATAAGCTTGATTCGTTGGTTGATTATAAATAGCAATTTCATCATTTGGCATTAATGTAAAGTTGGTTAGTACACGTTTGGCTTTACTATCCTCAACTATAAAAAGACTACTGCCACCATCAGGATGCTTTTTAATAGCAGACCGTGGTAATGTGATTTTAGATTGATTGCTATTTGGTACATTAATTAACGCCTGAGCTGACATTCCGGGAACCAAACCAACATCATTTGGTATGTCAATTTGAGCCAAAAAAGTACGTGTTGTATTGTTAGAAACAGGAACCAAACGATTTAACTGTGCATTAAATTTTTGATTTTCATCAGAATCAGGCATAACCGAAACAGTTACATCAGAGGCTGTGTACAATTGTTGGTAATATTGTTGAGGAATCGCTACAGAAAGTCTTAAATCACTTTGACCCACTAAAGTTAATACTGTTGTTTGTTGAGTCACCCATTCGCCTACATCCACGTTTCTTTGTGCAATCACACCATCAAAAGGTGCTTTAAAGCTGTGACGATTTAAACGTTCTTTTTGTAGATTTAAGGTCGCATTTGCTCTTGCCAATTGCGCTTTAGCACTAGAAACCAGTGCGGCACGTTCTGCAATAAGAGTTTTAGGGACTACCTTTTGTTCAGATAATCTTTGTGCCTCTTGATACAAACGTTCAGATTCTTGTACATTAATTTTTGCAGATTCAACTTCAGCTTTTGCTCCGATTACTTCTAATTTTGCTAATTGATTATCTAAGGTTAGTAATAATTGTCCAGTGGAAACCCTGTCTCCAATTTCAAAACTCACTGTCTCCACACGTCCTGATTCTAGTGGACCAAGTTCTGCAAATTGTTTGGCTTCAACTGTCCCTGACAAAACTATTTTCTGGTTACTTTCTAATTGTTGAGGATAAAATACATCAACTCTCATTGGATCTGTTGTAGTTTGGGATACCGAATTTGAACAAATCAAAAAAAAAGTACAACACATAAAAATAGATCTCATTTTTATTTTTATCATACTGCCATTTATTGTAAACATATTTTCTCTCAAGTATTTTAGTATGTAATTAGGATAATTATATTTTTTTAAACGTCGTTTAAATGTGAATTATAATCTATTTTATTTTGAATTCTCAAACTACACCTAATGATTTTCATAATAGTGAAGCTTCGAAATCAATATTTATAGATTTTGAATCGCATTAATCTATGTATCTTATTTGTAATGCATGACGAACCATGGAGTTCAAATGTTAAATTTACATTTAAAATTATTATTTATTATACTTATAGAAAATTGTTAGTGACTTATATGCTTTGACTAAATGATTTCAAGCTGTCAGTTAATGGACTCATTTAACCATTCTAATGCATAGTTCCATAACTCACTATTTTTAGAACGAAAAAACCCCATATGCCCTATTTGCTTAGATTTTGTAGTCGTCGCATCGATTGATTTTATATTTATATTCGATTTTGAATAAACTCTAGCCATATCTTTTACATTAGCTAAATTTGCAATACCATCATCTGTTGCATGTAACCACAACGCATTTAATGTTAAATCATCATAAAAATGATGGTTAATGTCTTTACCAAAGTCAGTGGCGACGTAACCTTTTCCATTACACCATCTTCGCCATTGTTTAGCCACTAATTTAGGCAAAGGTTCTCCCATTCCAATCCATTGAGAATTGGTTTTAGCAAAAAACAAG
>JBGCFT010000161.1:0-17346 GCA_045107085.1 Marinicellaceae bacterium
TTCACCATCATCATTAAAGGGTAAAACTTTTAAATGAGCACCTGTTTGTTCGCATAACAATTGCCATGGCACGATATTCGAATGGTGTTCCATTTCTGAAACTATAATTTCATCGCCTTGATTTATTCTTGAACGTACAAATGTTTGGGCAACCAAATTTATGCCCTCTGTACATCCGCGTGTGAAAATTAAGTTCTTTTCACTGGGTGAATTAAGTAACTTTGCCATAGATTCGCGGGCTGCTTCAAATAAATCAGTCGCCTCTCCGCTCAGTGTATGCACACCTCTGTGAACATTGGCATTGGTTTTCGAGTAATAATGACTGATGGCATCAATGACTGATTGAGGACGTTGAGCCGTGGCTGCATTATCAAAGTATACTAATGGCTTATTGTGGACCTTTACATCCAAACAAGGAAAATCTTTTCTGTTCACTATACTTCTCTATAATTCAATTCGATCTAAAAAATCTTCAGATTTAAAAATATTGGCTTCTTGCAAGAATGACTCTATGAGCATTAACTTTGCTTGTTGTTTCGGTATGCCTCTTGAACGCAAGTAAGTCAACGATAGTTCATTTAATTCTCCAATCGTTGAACCATGTGCAGCAATCACATCATCTGTATTGATTTCTAATTCAGGCCTCGAATATATTTTGGCATCATCAGATAACAATATGTTTTTTAAGCTTTGAGAGATATCACTGCCATCAGCACCTTCGCTAACCACTGCTTTAGCATTAATTGCTACTTGACCTTTTTCAGTGGCAAGTGAGCGTTTGATAACTTCGCTTGTACAATTTCCGACATGGTGATTGGTTTGTATATTGTCAGAAATATGACAACTATCATGTGTAGTGTTAATACAAGCCGCTTTAAAATGACAATGTTCACCATTAAACTCAATGTCTTGTATAGTGTGAGACAAATAAGCATTATTATTCGTTGAAGATTGTTCAATATTGACATTTTGAGCACAATTTATTTGAGAATAATGTATCAAGGCTGCTGTTTTTGCCAATAACTTATGCGACTGTATTTTCAATGATGAATTTTTGGCGGCATTAATGATCGAAACATGATTAATGCGACAATCATAATCATAACTTTCTGTTAAATCTAATTGAGAATTTTCACCCACATTGATAATGGTTCTGATGTTTTCCCAATCTGGTGTAATTTGTTGGTATTGAACATGTAACTTTAACTGTGAATTATCTGGAATTGTTAATTCAAAACCTGAATTGAGCATTGCCATGTTGAGCGTCACAAAAACACGTTCTTTATCCGCCTTTAAATTTATCCAATCCTGTTCATTAATATGTTCAAGAGATTTCATACTGGTGTTCTCAGGCAAATCACTTTTTATCGTAAAAACAAAATGCTCGTTTCCTTCAGCTATATCGCTAGCTTCAGACAGTTTTTCTAAACGTTTAACATCTGTGTATTTCCACAATTCTGACTTTCGGGTAGGAACTCCCAGATTCTGAAATTGCTTCAATGCCTCTTGTCTCTTTTTATGAAGCCATTGAGGCTCATTTAACTGACTGGTTAATTTATCAAATACCACATTGATTGGGTTGTTAAAATTCATTACTTTTCCAACCAACCATAACCTGATTTTTCAAGTTCTAAAGCCAAAGATTTATCACCACTTCTTACAATTTTTCCATCAGCTAATACATGAACAAAATCGGGTACAATGTAATCAAGTAATCTTTGATAATGGGTAATGACCACAAATGATCTATCATCATTACGCAATTGATTAACACCATCTGCTACAATTTTTAACGCATCAATATCTAAACCGGAATCTGTTTCGTCTAAAATTGCTAATTTAGGCTCTAGAATACTCATTTGAAAAATTTCGTTACGTTTTTTCTCGCCACCGGAAAAACCTTCATTCACTGGTCGTCTTAAAAGGTCATCTCGCATGTTCATCATTTTTATTTTTTCACGAACCAATTTAAGAAAAACAGATGAGTTTATTTCTGGCTCCCCTCTGTACTTAAGCTGTGCATTTAAAGCTGCACGTAAAAAATACATATTATTAACGCCCGGAATTTCAACTGGGTATTGAAAAGCTAAGAAGATACCTTCAGCAGCCCTTTCCTCTATGTCTAAATCTAATAAATCTTTACCTAAAAAATCTACTGTTCCTTCTGTGACATCTAAATGTTCCATTCCAGCTAAAACATTACCTAGAGTTGATTTTCCAGCACCATTAGGACCCATAATGGCATGTACTTCACCTGGTTTAATTTCAAGATTTAATCCTTTTAAGATTTGATTTTCGCCTACTTGGGCGTGAATGTTTTTTATATTTAGCATAATTTTATTCAGGGGTCAGCCCCTTTTAATTCTCATAGTGTTCTGGGTTTAAATTTAAACGATTTTAAAGCGCTTTATCTGTTTTTAAAAAGTTAACCAACAGCGCCTTCTAAACTGATATCTAATAAAGCTTTCGCTTCGACTGCGAATTCCATAGGCAATTCTTTAAAAACTTCCTTACAAAAGCCATCGACAATCATAGATGTGGCATCTTCTTCTGAAATGCCTCTTTGTTTACAATAAAACAATTGGTCTTCTGAAATTTTCGAAGTAGTGGCTTCGTGTTCTAATTGTGCTGTATTATTTGAGCATTCTATGTATGGAAAAGTGTGTGCCCCACAATTTTTACCAATCAATAATGAATCACATTGCGTATGATTTCGAGAGCCTTCTGCTTTTTTGGATATTCGGACTAATCCACGATAAGTATTGTGGCTTTTCCCAGCAGAAATACCTTTTGAAATAATGGTACTTTTGGTGTTTTTACCCAGATGAATCATTTTTGTACCGGTATCGGCTTGTTGAAAATTATTTGTGAGGGCCACAGAGTAAAACTCTCCTCGAGAATTGTCTCCTCGCAATATACAGCTTGGATATTTCCAAGTAATGGCTGAGCCTGTCTCAACTTGGGTCCATGAAACTTTGGCGTTGACTCCGTTGCATGCTGCTCTTTTGGTTACAAAGTTATAAATTCCGCCTTTGCCCTCTTCATCACCTGGATACCAGTTTTGCACTGTTGAATATTTTATTTTAGCGTTGTCTAAGATGAACAATTCAACCACTGCCGCATGCAATTGGTTTTCATCTCGCATAGGCGCAGTACAACCTTCTAAATAACTCACTTCTGCACCATCATCAGCAATAATTAATGTGCGTTCGAATTGCCCTGTGTTCATTTCATTAATGCGAAAATAGGTTGATAATTCCATTGGACAACGTGTATTCTTGGGAATATAAACAAAGGATCCATCACTGAATACAGCAGAGTTCAATGCTGAAAAGTAATTGTCTCCAATCGGCACAACTTTACCTAAATATTGTTTAACTAATTCAGGATAATCTTGCACTGCCTCAGAAAAAGAGCAAAAAATTACACCTGCAGCTTTAAGTTCTTTTTTAAATGTTGTGGTGACTGAAACTGAATCAAATACAACGTCAACAGCCACTTTGGTTTTCTTAACGCCAGCAAGGATCTCTTGCTCATGAAGCGGCACACCTAATTTTGCATAGGTCTCTAAAAGTTTTGGATCTACTTCATCCAATGATTTTGGTGCATTTTCGTCACTTTTTGGCGATGAAAAATACGATATCGCATTGAAATCAATTTCTGGGATATTTAACTTCGCCCAATCTGGTTGTTCCATAGTTAACCATTTGGCATAAGCTTTTAGACGCCATTCGAGCATCCATTCTGGCTCTTTTTTCTTGGCTGAAATGGCACGGATGACATCTTCGTTTAAGCCAGGTGGAAAGGTATCCGAATCGATATCGGTTACAAATCCATCTTTATAGGTTTGTGCCACACGCTTGTGTACTTCTGCATTTTCTTGTGGATCGTTTGCTTGTTGTTTTTCTAGTACTTGTTCAGACATAATCTCTTACCATTACTTTTATATCAGGCTTACCCGAACCATTGAGCTCTGCCATGCGTTTAATTGTCATCTTTAATAAGATGTTCTTGATATCTTCATTTACTTGTTGCCATCCCGTGCGTGTATCACAGTCATCTTCCTGAGAACAAAAGCTTTCAGTCTTTGTACACTCAGTTATAGCTGTATCGCCTTCAATGGCGGCAATAACATCGTACAATGTGACTTCTGCTGTATCCATAGCAATTTTATATCCACCATTGGCTCCGCGAATTGAATTTAGAATTCCAGCTTTAGTTAGTAATTTTAGGACTTTACTGACAGTAGGAATTTCTAAACCAACACCCTCTGCAATGTGTTCAGATGAGCGCAAGTTATTGTCATTTTGCAAAAACAAAACAACTGCTGTAGCGTAATCTGTTAGCTTGGATATCTTTAACATATGCACATTATAAATTAAACAGGACTAAATTAGTACTATTTAATTTTTATTTTAATTAATCAAGACTAATTTGACTTAAAAACTGATAACAGAAATCAAAAATCTCTGAATCTTTTAGCGATGTTTTACTGGATTTTGAGTAGATTACCAATGCTGTTTTTGCATCAACTAATGATAAGGACACATTCGTTTGATTTTGATAATGGGTTATTTGACCTTCAATAATCCATTGTGTACCAAATTTACTGTTAAGACTTGGGTAAGGTTGCTTAAAATTATTACTAGTAACATTTGATGAAATGAGATTTAATTTTTCTGATTCAACAATTATTGACTTTAAAACTCCTTCAACACGTTTTGCTAACTCACTCTCTCCTGTTAAATTCACACTAAAAGGTAACACTGCAATTCGAACTTGATTGGGTTTTATCACTTTATTTGCAATCCATAAACTAATCAAGGACAAAAGAAAAACTCCTAAAACAATTAATAACAAACTTTTAATTATTTTAAAAATATTTAACTTTGATTTGGTATTGTTTGATTTATCGTTAACTTCCTCAACAAATGGCATCCATTGATAACCTCTTTTCGGAAAAGTTTTAATGTGCTGCTTTCCGATTTGAGCGCGCAAATCTGAAATACACCGAGTCAATGTATCATCACTGACTTCTTGATTTTTCCACACACTATCAAATATTTGATTTCGGCTTACAACTCTTCCTTGATTTTTTACCAACAACATCAGAACTTTCATATTAATGGGACTGATATTTTGTATATTGTTACCAATTATTACATGCCCATTATTTTGACAAATAATAAGATCTGCCGTTTTTATTTTATTATTATAATTGATTTCCATATGACTAATTGTAACAAGAAAAATTATAAAGAAAACAGCTCCACATACTTTACCGATGTTTTACTCAGGTTAAAATGCCCATAGTTCCTCAAAATACAGTCATTAATTATTTAGGTTTTTCCATGAAATCATTCGTTAAAAAAATTTTAAAATTCACATCAATTGCCATCGTTTTATTTGTTGCCATTGTAGCCCTAATCAACACTTCGCCCTTTGATGAAGAGTTAAATCCAGAAATCGTAAAATTGATGCAACCCATACCTATGCCAGTAGTTGAAGACAATGCTTATTATGCACTATATGGTTTAAACGCCATTGATAATAGAGATATGATAGAAACCGGTCATGGATTAACCTTACGTTCATTAGAAAATAGAAAAAATGGCAAAGATGAACTCTCTGCAGAGGATTATCTAGAAATATTAGGTATAGAAAACAATAATTTTTCAGATTTGAGAATTGAGTTTAATGATTGTAATTCAAACAAAGAATTTAATTGCTTGATTAGTTTGTCAGAAAATTTATCTGGTGACCAATTGAATAATCCAAGATTACAGATTTTGTTAAATAGATACCATAAAATTATGGATATGGAGGTGTATTCAAATTTTTTAGATGTAACTATGAATTCACCATTAGCTGCTTATGGCACTTTGCTTAAACTCAGCAAAATAAGGCTAGCAACTTCTTATAAGCCAAAAAATAGGTCTGAATTTATTCAGCATTTACATAAAGATATGGAATTTTGGAAACTGCTTTTAAATCAAGGCAAACTGCTAATAGATAAAATGGTCGCCTTTGCAAGCATTAAAAATAATATCAATAATTTATCAGAATATTTAAGAAACAATTCAGTTGCTGAAACTGATGTGGAATTGATTATAGACATGTTAACTCCTTTAACTACTGACGAATTAGATTTAAGCGAGAGTTTTATTACTGAACATAGAATTGGGTACAATGCATATTTAGAGTTAGAAAAAAATTCATCCTGGTTTGAAAGTTTAACCTACCAACCCAATGCAACAATAAATTATGGATATGAAGAAAATTATAATAGGTTATTAAAATTGGCAAAATTGCCTTTACCTGAATTGATAAAAAAAATTAAATTAGGTATAGATGATATTGAAAAAAGTATTAAATTACATAATATTTATAATTATACAGGTAAAATGCTTATTAAATATAGTGGCCCTGCATACAGTCATTATACGATCAGAGGCCATGACCTAAATAATATAATAAAAATGGTCAATATACAGTATCAAGCTAAAACCAACCCTGATTTATCATTGGAACAATTATTAATACAACCAAAAAATACGAATATGTACAATGATAAGCCTTTTGAATATGACAAGGAATCTCAAATCATATATTTTAATTGTTTGACTCGTTATCAAGAATGCAGAATTAAGTTGTAGGATATTTATATTGTAAATCTTGATATGTTATAAACCTCATTGTTTACCGTATTATGATATTAATATATTGTTTATCGATATGTTTTTATTGCTTTTCAATTTTTATTGTGTATTATTAACTCCATACTAATTATTTATTGGAGACATTATGAACACGTTATTAATTTTAAGCCTCGCAATTTTAGTTTATGCAAGCTTTCTATTTTGGTTATTTAAACGCTTTAAATTTAAGCAAATTTGGCAAGGGCCAACCTCACACAATACAGAAGCACATAAAAGTCCGCTCACACTCTTTGTAAAAAGGGCTCTAGACTTTTTTATAATACTATTCCTTTGCATATCTTTGGCCATTCCTGTGATTGCAGTGGTGATGGCTATTTCTCAAACAGATGTGCCAACATGGGGAATTGACATCGGCATATTCTCTGGATTTAAACTAAATCTTGCTGAAATGTCAGGAATCGAAGCCATGGGAGTACGCAATCAAGAATTTAGTGGCAAAGGTTTGGTGAGCATCGACACCTCCAATTTGTATGCATGGTATTTATTTATTGTGATTTCTCAAGTCAGTGCCTTGGTCGCCTTATATGTCACAAATCAGTTAAGGAATATGGTTTTATCTTTATTATCTAACACACCATTTAACAATGATAATCCACAGCGCATTAAAAAAATTGGGATTGTTATCATCGTCTGGAATGTCCTCAACCCCTTAGTTCAATATTTTGGTTGGGGATCAGTGGTTAACGGCATAGCATTTAACAACACAGGAATACAACTACACCCTGCTTTCGAGGTGAATGTTATTGCCGTATTGATTGGCTTAATGTTGTTATTACTTTCTGGCTTATTAAATGAAGCCAAAATATTAAAACAAGAACAGGAGTTAACAATTTAATGGATACTGAAACTGAGATGCAAATTAAAGTCAATCTAGATTTATTACTGGTGATGAAAAAAATGAGCTTGACCGAATTATCCGAAAAAGTAGGAGTCACCATGGCAAATTTGTCCGTTCTTAAAAATGGAAAAGCCAAAGCCATACGCTTTTCAACCTTATTGGCTATTTGTAAAGCGCTGGAATGTGAACCAGGAGAAGTGCTGGGATTAGAGGCCAAAGATAACAATTAAAATAGATTATTCTGGCATTCAATAGTGAGCTGATTGAATGCCAGAATTAAAAATGAGTTTATCTATATTGATTTTTAGATTATTGATCTTTACTTTTTCGGTTCGCGCATTTTTATTTTTAAATCAATTAGAAAATCTCGAACTGGTTCTCCACCATTTTCTCTCATTAAAAATACTTTGTCCCAAGATTTTTCATACTCCCCTCTCCAATACAACCCTTGCCACCACATGTCATAAAGATAAGCTGATGGCCAAATATTTTCAGCACGGACAAACAAATCATCCGCTTTTTTGATAAGCAATGCTTTGTTTTTTTCATCATTAGAGTCATCCATAGCACAGACAGAAGTCACCATGCCCAGTTTAGCAAAGAGCATATTTTGTTTTGGTGGTATCAAAGAACTAAGTCTGGCATCTAATGCTTTGTGTCCAATTTTCATTGCGCCACAATTGTCTCCTTGTTCATATAAAATTGTACTAAATCCCCAATAGACATCAGCATAATCAGAATCTAACAACCAAGCTTGGTTAAAACGTTGCATGGCTTTTTTATCGTTACCCATTTCAATATATTCAAAGCCTTGGTCAGCCAAAACCTTAGCTGCATTTTGAATATTTCCATGCTTTTTCGTCATTTTTGCGATAAATTTTTTATCACGTTTTTTTAGCTTTGGATTGGCATTTCTGTCTATGCCATCGTACATTGGCATTTGGTCAATCTTAACCTTTTTTGAATAAACATGATTAGAATAGGACAACAAAGCGATTAATAATATAAGAACTAATTTCATTTTTATTAAAACCTCTCTTGCTTGATTCTTTTAATCAAGAGTCAATTAGAGACCTTTGCTCGATTAGTGAAAGAAGATAAAAAGTTTAAAAAAGCATCACTCTGCGTTTCAAAATTTGCTAATAACTAGTTATTAGACTGCATTTCGTGCCTTGATTGACACATTTTTAAATCTTTTTCTCAATCCTTCATAATCGAGCAAAGGTCTCAATTATTATTTCATTCTTGGCAATGTGACACCTTGCTGACCTTGGTATTTCCCTTTTTTATCTTTGTATGATTGTTCACATTCTTCGTCTGATTCAAAAAACAAAAATTGTGCCACTCCTTCATTCGCATAGATCTTCGCTGGTAGTGGAGTGGTATTAGAAAACTCTAATGTCACATGTCCTTCCCATTCTGGTTCTAAAGGCGTAACATTGACAATGATACCACATCGGGCATAGGTTGATTTACCCAAACAGATGGTTAAGACATTGCGTGGTATCTTTAAATACTCGACTGTTCTTGCTAAAGCAAAGGAATTAGGTGGAATGATACACACATCAGATTTAACATCCACGAAACTTTCAGGGTCGAAATTTTTAGGATCAACTATGGACGAATTGATGTTAGTGAATATTTTAAACTCATCAGCACAGCGGACATCATATCCATAACTTGAAGTCCCATAAGAGACCCTTTTGTGGGTTTCATCTGAGGTCACTTGACCCGGCTCGAAAGGCGAAATCATGTCATTTTCTAACGACATGCGGCGGATCCATTTATCTGATTTAATACTCATAAGTTATGTAATTTTAGTGCTGGGTTATTAAGATTTAAGTTGACGGGTAATTTGGCTAACAATTGGGCCGTTTTTAATGCTATTTTGAATCCCTTTTCTGAAATTTCTGAGTCAAGTCCCCACACATTTTCTGGATGTCCATCATCCATATTTTTACGAATATTAATATTCAGAGGCAATTGACCAAGTAAATGTGTGTCAAATTTATTAAGCATTTTATTCGCTGCACCTTGACCAAAAATATGTGATTCATGTTGACAATTAGGGCATTGGAAGACACTCATGTTCTCTATCACACCCAAAACAGGAATATCCACTTTTTTAAACATGGCAAATGCTTTTTGTGCATCTATCATCGAAATATCTTGAGGCGTGGTGACCACCACTGTTGCAGTAACGGGCACCTTTTGCACCATTGTTAACTGAATGTCACCTGTTCCTGGAGGTAAATCAATTAACAAATAGTCAACATTGTCCCAACGGGTTTCACCAACCATTTGCATTAAGGCTTTAGTAATCATAGATCCTCGCCAAATTGCTGGTGCTTCTTCATCAATCATGTAACCCAAAGACATGCTTTGAATGCCATCGGCATTAACAGGTGTAAAGCTTTTATTATCTGGAGAACCTGGCTTGCCATGATCTCCCAACATTCTTGGCATACTTGGGCCATAAATATCTGCATCTAATATAGCCACTTTTGCACCCAGTTTTTGTAATGATTTTGCTAGCATAACTGTTACAGTGGACTTTCCAACTCCACCTTTACCAGATGCTACAGCGATTATATTTTTAACGCCTTTTATTGGCTCAATTCCTTGTTTGGCTTTATGCGATTTTATCACGCTACTTAATTTTACATTCGTAGAATCATTTTCTTGGATAGACTGCATAATTTCTGATTCAAATCCAGAAAATGGAAATCTTAACCTTATATCAAGTGGAGATTCTTGTTTGACTTCTATTGTTGATTGGTAAGACAAATCAGTAATAGGATTAATTTTTTGTTCTAAATTTTTCTTTATTTCACTTGCCATGATTAAGTACTTTGTTAAGAAGTTTTTGGGTGGATTTATCTAATTTCATTTGTTCAATATTATCATTTTGCATATGTTCAACAATCTCTTTTGCCATTTTTTTACCCAATTCAACTCCAGGTTGATCAAAACAGTTAATATTCCATATAACTGACTGAACAAAAATCATGTGTTCATACAAAGCCAACAATTGTCCTAATGAAAATGGACTCAGCTTTTTGATTAGAAATGTAGTACTGGGTCGATTACCAGGGCAATAACTGTGCGGATCTGAATCTGTATTTCCTGACATTAAAGCTGCAGACTGAGAAAGCATATTTATGAGCAGAAAATCTTGGTCCGAATTATCTGTTTCTAAAACACCAATGAAGTCGATAGGCAATATATCTTTGCCTTGGTGAAAAGCTTGAAAAAAAGCATGTTGGGATAATTGGCCATGATCGCCAAATAGCCAAGGCGAAGTTGAATTTTGTATGCTTTTTCCTGAATTATCTACCCTTTTACCATTGCTTTCCATCATCAATTGTTGTGACCAAGCAGGTAAGTTTTTCAGTCTAACGTCATATGGAATAACCGCATAAGCCGATAAATCTAAAAAATTTCTATACCAAATCGATACCATTGCCATAATAACGGGAATATTTTTTCCTGGCGTTGTATTTTCAAAATGTTGATCAACTTTTTCAGCTCCAGCTAAAAAATCCATAAACTTTTTTTCACCAATTGCCATCAAGACAGGAAAACCAATAGATGACCACACTGAAAATCTACCTCCAGTTGCAGGGTCAAACGGCATGATGTGTGATTCAGGAATGTTGAGTTCTTGTGCTTTAGATAGATTGGTGGTTGATGCAACAAAGGATTGATTGGTTTCTGACGGCTGATAGCCGTTAGTTCTTTTTAATAGCTGCAATATGGTTTCAGTGTTTCTAGCCGTTTCAATAGTTCCCAAACTTTTTGAACCAACACAAAATAACGTACTGCGAATGTCAGCAGTTTGAATGATGTATTTTAAAGCTACAGAATCAACACTGGGATAGAACAATACTTTAATTTCATTATTAGTTTGCAAGTCACTGAGAGCCTCAACTGTTAATTTAGGCCCTAAATATGAACCGCCAATGCCAATATTTACAACAGTTTTTACTTTTTCTCCAAAAGCTGTTAACCAAACTCCAGATTGGTAATTTGAAGCAATATCAAACATTTTTTGACGATCTGCCATTATTGCATTATCGCTGAAAGCTTTTCTCTGAATGGTATGAGTTGCAGCTTTGTTTTCAGAAACATTAACATTTCTGCCAGCAAATAAGTCTCTGATCCTCTCTTCTAAATTTGCACAGTGACATAATTCTATGAGATCGGCAACAACTTGATTGTTAATCCAGTTTTTTGAAAAATCTACAAAAATATCACCCAACTCAAATGATAAATCATCAAATCTATTCTCATCTTCATTAAACAAGGCCTGCAAATCTTTGAGTGTTTTGTTTTGCGCAACTTTTTGTAACTCATTCCATTGTTTTAAGAAACGTTGATTCATCTGTGAGAACTAAATTAGATTTAATATTAATATACTGCATTGTATGCAAACATTGAGAAGAGGTCAATTATTAACAAAAAAGTATCATAAGCATTTACAGAGATTTGGCTTTATTTTTATGATATTTTGAGCAAAAAAAAACCCATCCAATCTAGGATGGGTTAACTAATGCTATTTTGTTTAAATGCCCTGCTTGTTTTGTAGATGGAAATGAAAAGTAACCTGCTTCAAAACTTGTGACCATATTAGCAACAGATTGGTAATTAAGCAACTTTTGTTTTGCTTTTTGTCGTAAATAAACCATTTTTGTAGCAAAAATAATACTTTTTTGTATTTTGTTGTTATTGTGCAACATACTTGTCTATAATTTCTGTTGCGAATAAATTTTTATTGATATAGCTTTTCAATGGTCCCTTTTCAATAATTTCCAATTTTTTATTCAATTCATATAGAGGTGCTAGCACAAAACTTCTTTGTGTTAAAAAAGGATGCGGAATTTTCAAATCTGCTTGGTCTATCAACATATCGCCAAAAGTTAATATATCTATGTCTATACTTCTTGGACCCCATTTTTCAGCTTTAACCCTTCCAACTTTTACTTCTATCGTTTGTAATTCGTGCAATAATTGATGAGCTGTTAAGCAACACTCTATTTCAATTGCCGTATTCACAAAGTCAGCTTGATTGGTTTTTCCCCATGCTTTTGTTAAGTAAAAACTGGCTATTTTTATGACTTTAACATTTTCAATACCAGCAATATATTTTATGGCTTGTAAAATATTTTGATCACTGTCACCGATATTACTGCCCAAACCCAAATAACAAATAACTGACATTATTTTTTGTTTTTTTTTGGAATTTTTTTTCTTTGTTGTTTTTTTGGGAAAACCATATCTCTTTGTTTAGTTTTTGAAAGAGTTTGAATGTGTGTCCACCAATCTCCCAAAGCTTGAATTTCAGGGCTTTCATGCTTTCTAAGCAATAAAAAATCATAAGCCGCTCTGAACCTTTGTTGATCTAATGTATAAAATACTTTTTTGCCACGGGTAAAATGAAATCTGTTCTGAAGCAACCAAATATTTCTGATGCCAATTTGAATAATTTTTGGAATGGCTAATCGCTCTCTTGAAATTAAAAAAACTTCATTGGCTGCCTTTTGAATCGCATCATATTTACTCGTGCCCTTTTCTAAATAGATCTGTGTGTTTTTCAAAGCCAGTGGCCACAGAAAACAAGCAAAAAGAAATATAGGTGTCACACTTTTATTTTGTGCAATTCTGCTGTCTGTACTTTTTAAAGCATTGTTTATGAGGGTTACGTTATTATTGTTTGCGTTAATCGCCTTAATGGCCTGAGGGAAAATGTGTTTGAACAATCTCAGATCATTCATTAAACCATAAGCTATAAAAGCGTTGCCGCAATGAAACAACTTGACAAGTTCATCGAACAATCTTGCGACAGAGACTGTTTCAATGGTGTGATGCTGATTTTCAATGGCTTGATACAATTCAGGAGTCATATTTAAACCCAATTTTGCTTGAAACCTTATTGCGCGAATCATTCTAATGGGATCTTCTATGATTCTTTTGGTTGCGTCTCCAATAAATTTAAGCGTCTGTTTTTTTATATCATCATAGCCACCACAAAAATCTAGCACCTCTCCACTTTCAATATCGTAATATAATGCGTTACAGGTGAAATCTCTGCGCATTGCATCTTGGTCTATACTGCCAAAAATATTGTCACGTAAGATGTGGCCTTTTTTAACAATCCGATCTCCGACTTGGGCAACTCCCCTAAATGTTGCTACTTCATACATTTCACGGTTATGATAAACATGAGCTAAACGAAACCTTCTTCCTATGATTCGGCATTTATTCTGAAATACTGCTTTAACTTGTTCTGGAGTAGCTTCCGTTGCTATATCAAAATCTTTGGGTTTTTTTTCTAACAACAAATCACGCACGGCGCCACCAACTATATAGGCTTTATAGTTATGATCCAATAATTGGGTAATAATGGCTAAGGCAGAAGGTGATATTTGGTCACAACTGATTCCGTGTTGTGATTGGTTATATGTTTGAAGGTTGCTATTTGTCAATTTTTGTTTAAACTCTTTACTTTAAATACTTTACCCCATGTTAATATAAGGCGATAATAGCCCTTTTAAAAATTGAGCTGTTAAATTTAACGCAAGTTTAACATTTCTAAACCTGAATAGGAGAATTAAATGACATTTGTGGTCACAGAAGCCTGTATAAAATGTAAATATACTGACTGTGTAGAAGTTTGTCCTGTGGATTGTTTTCACGAAGGACCAAATTTTTTAGTAATCGATCCTGACGAATGCATTGACTGTACTTTATGCGAGCCTGAATGTCCAATTGAAGCCATTTACCCTGAAGATGATCTGCCTGAAGGACAAGAAAAATTTATTCAAATCAATGCCGAATTGTCAGAAAAATGGCCTGTTATTACTCATATGGTCGATGCACCAGAGGATGCCGAAGAGTGGGAAGGGGTTCAAGACAAGTTGCATTTATTAGAAAAGTAACGACACTAAATTACATCCAAACTGTAGATTAGTGTCAACAACTTTGGTACTAACGACTAACCAGCCAAAATCTTATCACTCACTTTTTCTGCAATCATGATTGTCGGTGCGTTGGTGTTTCCGGAAACCAAGGTTGGCATTATAGAAGCATCAACCACTCTTAAACCTTCAATGCCATGTACTTTTAAATTGTTATCGACAACCGATGATTCATCACTTCCCATTTTGCATGTGCCAACTGGATGATAAATGGTTTCTGCTTTTTGCCTTATAAATTCCTCAATTTGTTTTTCTGATTGCACTTCTTTTCCAGGAAACATCTCTGCATCTCTGAACTCATCAAAAGCTTGACTGGCAAAAATTTCACGCTGTATCTCAAAACCTTTTTTCATTTGTTGTAAATCTTTGGATTCAGATAAATAATTGGCAAATATTTTTATTGGTTGATTGGGATCTTTTGATGCCAATTGTAAATGACCTCGGGATTCTGGGCGTAAATAACACATATGTAATGTGTATCCATTATCTTTTATACGGTTTCTTCCATGGTCATCTAAAATGGCTGGAACAAAATGAAACTGCAAGTCTGGCCATTGTTGGCTATTGTTATCTGAATTTAAAAAGTTTGTATCTAAAAACCCACCTGCTTCAGCAGCATTGGAAGTTCCAGGACCTGATTTACAAAGGTAATATTGCAAACCGGCTTTGACTTCATTAATCTTGTCATAAGTCACATTTTGATTGCATCCTTGAACAAGACAAATGTCTAAATGGTCTTGTAAGTTTTTGCCAACACCTTTGAGCTCATGTTGTACCTTTATATCATGTGATTGCAGTTCTTGCGCATCTCCGATTCCGGAAAGCATTAACAAATGTGGAGAATTCAACGCACCACTACTCAACAACACTTCACAGCTGGCAGTCACTTTAATCAACTCACCAGATTTAATAACTTCTAAACCTTGGGCTTTATTATTTTCGATAACAACTTTTTGAGCATAAGTTTTTGTCCATACAGTTAAATTATCTCTTTTTTTAACTGGACTCAAATAAGCTTGAGCCGATGAATTGCGCTTGCCATTGTTTTGAGTGACTTGATATAAACCAAAACCCCGTTGTTTTTCGCCATTAAAATCACCTGTCATAGGATGTCCCTGATCAGCACAAGCTTTTAAAAATGAATCGCTTAATACATTATGGTGTTTCAAATCGCTGACAAATAATGGGCCATTATTGCCATGGTATTCATTTGTTATTCTTTGATTATTTTCACTTTTAATAAAATATGGCAAGACATCTTCATATGACCATCCATCGTTACCCATTGATGACCACATTTCATAATCCAATTTATGACCACGACAATAACACATCGCATTGATAGAACTGGAACCGCCCAAAACCTTGCCTCTGGGCCAATACATCTTGCGGTTATTTAAATGTGGCTCTGGTTCGGTATGATAATTCCAGTTGAGTGATTTAATATTTACTAGTTTTGCAATACCTGCTGGCATATGAATAAACGGATGCCAATCCTTGCTTCCTGCTTCGATTAACAAGACTTTACAATCTGGATTCTCAGACAATCTATTGGCCAGCACACATCCAGCTGAACCTGCACCAACGATAACGTAATCAAATGTATTATTTAGCATTTAAATTTTCGATTAAAACGGCAGTCAATACTATACCGTATGGTAAAAAAATACAAGTTTGATTGGGGTTTTTGCAAGGCATTATAAACTGTGCAAGTTGTTTTATTCACATTCCTATAAAATGTGACATTTTACTGCACTTTTTATATAGATTTTATCGGTAATTAATAAGTTTACCTGATTAATCGGCTCTTTCTCACTGTCCTTTTTTCCGATTCTGTCAGTCTTTTGCCATCAAATATGCCATTGACTTCCCAATCTCCATAGATTGGATTTGGAAATACGATAAATTCGGTTCCAAACTTACTTTTCATGTTGTCAGTAAGTTTGTTTCTAACGGCACTATTTTCATGGTCAAATAAATGGTGGAAATCTGATAAATTATCACCCAGTAACATCAGCACATCATGGCTTTCACTTACCTTTTGCCTGCGTATTTCTTTGCCTGAAACATCTGATCTTAATATAACGTGTTTTCTATCTACATTTGGCAAGTTATACTTTTTTAGGTTATTAATTGTTTCATCGATTTGTGCGTCATACCTATTAGAAACATAAAACACTTCAACGCCTTGCATTTGAACAAATTTTAAAAATTCAGCTGCTCCAGGAACCAATGTTGCAGATTCCTTTTTGCCCCAAGATATCCATGAATTTCTATCGTAATTTTGATCTTTATCTATCATCCAAGCTGAATAAGGAGAGTTATCCAAAATCGTTTCGTCAATGTCTGTTATAATTGCAAATGGTTTGTTTGAATGCTTATTTTTTATCTTTTCAACAAGTTGCATTCTGGCCATATTGAAAGCTTGGTAACAAAGGGCCTTGTATTCAGCAGCATTTTGTTGCCAAAGTACTGATTGAACCAAATGCTCTTTGATTGCACTTTCAACGTGAGCATTTACTGTATCAAGCTTTTTATTAGAGCATCCAGTTAACAATACAATTATTAAAAGTAATGATGATATTTTATTATTCATAATATTTGCTTCTTAATTTAAAAAATTTTTGACGACTCTGAAATACGCAATATGTTTTCCAATGATTAATTAATGTTAATAGAGACCTTTGCTCGATTAGTGAAAGAAGATAAAAAGTTTAAAAAAGCATCACTCTGCGTTTCAAAATTTGCTAATAACTAGTTATTAGGCTGCATTTCGTGCCTTGATTGACACATTTTTAAATCTTTTTCTCAA
>JBGCFT010000162.1:0-3812 GCA_045107085.1 Marinicellaceae bacterium
CCTGAATAATAAACATAAGTTTCTGCACCTGGAACAGTTGTTCCATCATTCAGTAATGAGGCAACTCCTTCTTGACCAGCTTCGCCACCTGGACCTGCTAAATCAACTAAATTACCATAATTTGAATAACTTGCTCTGTCAGCTTGCTTATTTGTCGCTGCAACTGACACAACACCATTACAGTTAGCAGGACTCGAATTAGAAACATTTTGATTTTCATTTCCTGCAGCCACTATGACTACAGCGCCTAAGTTACGTGCTATATTGATTGCATTTTGTGAAGTATTATCACAAGCGCCACCACCACCTAAGCTCATATTAATAACATTTGCTGGATTTGGATTGGATGGAACACCAGACACTGACCCGCCAGCTGCCCAAACTATTCCGTCAGCTATATCAGATGTATAACCACCACATTTACCCAAAACACGAACTGGAACAACGACAGCATCATAGGCAATACCTGCGACTCCTTTATTGTTATTAGTAACCGCAGCAATTGTTCCAGCAACATGAGTACCATGCCAACTTGAATCAGTTGCAGCATGAGAATATCCACATTCATTTCGAGTTATCCAATCACCTGGATCAGAAGCGTCAGAATCTCTCCCACTATCACCATCATTACCTACAAATGCATCAGAAATCATGTCATAACCACCAGTTAAATTTGCATTTAAATCAGAATGATTTGTATAACCAGTATCTAAAACTGCAACCGTTACTCCAGATCCAGTTGATGTATCCCATGCAGCTTCTAAATCTATTCCCGCAGTTGGATCATTGTAATGCCATTGTAAGCCATAATATGTATCGTTAGCTGTAGCAGAAGCTTTCAAAATGCGATCAATTTCAACGTACTCAATATTAGGATCAGTGGCTATTTTACGCATTAAATCTTGCATTTCATTATGTGACTTTTTACCACTAAATTTGATCACTTGAGAGCCATCATGCATAATTTTTGCATGCATCACTTTTTCAGATATACGTTTACTTAATATTTCCATACTTCTGTTTTGTGATAGTTCAGTAACATTTGCTCCTGATTTATACTTGATAATTAGCCGATCATTTAAACCATTTGCATTACAAACTACTGTAAAGCCCATTGTTGCAGCCAAAACTGACTTTTTAAAAATAGATGCGCTCATATAAATTTATTCCTCTCTCTTTTTTGTCTAATCAAGAATATCCACAGATTTATATTTTTTGTTAGTGAAAAATTATCCTTGTACGATTTTTATGTATTTTTTATTACACTTTATGGTCATATCAATCCAACCGAGGCCATTTATAACAATTTTATATCATTATTGCAATAGCTAAATTAACTTTAGTAATAAATTTAACTAATGCGAACGTTTGTTTGAAATCTATTCGCAATTGAATCTATATCTTGAGGTTGAATAAAAACAATAGAAATAGCGATACGTAAAACCATTAAAAATTCAGTATCTTTCTTAGGAGTTAATGAGATTGACGAACAAATTCAATAAATTATTATAAATGTCAATATAAATTGGATGTATTACTTTGAGGTTCACAATTATGTGTTTATCATAAACTAATTCATTTATAAAAAATTCTACATGTTATATCTAAAACTATCAAAAATTCCTTTATTAATCACTTTCATATTGATAACTCATGGTTCAAGTGCAAAACAATCAGTCACTATCAATAACATCCAGGGTCACACTGATGCCAGTGCAATGATCGGGAAAAAAGTTCAGTTAGAGGGTATAGTAACGGCGAACTTTCAAGAAGATAAAAAATTTGCCGGATTTTTTATTCAATCTGAAAACACCAAGCCCAAACAAAGAGGATCCTCTGGTATTTTTGTTTTTGAGAAAGATAAAAAAGTAACTGTTGGAGAGTTGGTTAGAATCAAGGGAACTGTTTCTGAGCACAAAGGAGGAACTCAAATATCGAAAGTTACATCAATAAGAGCGCTAAAACACGACCAACCTTTACCAAAAGCTGTGGCAATTAAATTACCTTTAAAAAATTATAAACTTGAGAATTTAGAAGGTATGTTGGTCACTTTAGATAGTCCTGCTTATGTTACTGACCACTATAATTATATTAAGTACGGTGAGTTTACTGTGTCATCAAAACTGTTAATGAATCCAACCAATAACGCCTCTCCTGGACCAAAAGCAAGTTTACTCAAAAAACAAAACTATAATGACAGATTATTAATTGATGATGGAAGCTATAATCTTTTTCCACAATATCAAGAAATCAATACAAAATCTCCAATACAATTTGGTGCTAAAGTCCAAGTTGTTGGGGTTCTACACTATGCCTTTGATTCTTATCGACTAGAACTCACACAACCAATAAAGTTTAAGAACTCACCTTATGCTACCGGCAATAGACCAAAAAATATTCCAGGACATGTAAAAATAGCCAGTTTCAATTTAAAAAATTATTTCACGACCATTGACGATGGAAAAATCATGTGTGGCCCCAATAAAAACTTTGGTTGCAGAGGTGCAGATTCAAATAAAGAGTTCGTGCGCCAACAAACCAAATTAGTCAATGCTATTAACTCAGCAAATGCTGATGTGTTTGCACTTCAAGAATTAGAAAACAATGAAGATTCAATAAAAACCCTTGTCAATGAACTCAATAAAGACGCAAACAGCAAGAAATGGAAATATATAAAAACAGGCACTCTGGGAGAAGATGTGATTAAAGTAGGTTTAATCTACCAAAGAAATAAAGTAACACCTGTTGGTCAACATAAAATCTTAAACCCTAAAGCCATGCCAGATTTTGAAGCCGATAAGAATCGAGATGTATTGCTGCAATCTTTTAAAGATTCAAAAGATAATGTATTTCGGATAGCCGTTGTTCACCTTAAATCAAAACGCTGTACAGATGCCGTGGGTGCAGATTTAGATCAAAAAGATGGACAAGGTTGCTACAATATTAGCCGGGTTAAAGTTGCTCAACAAATCAGTAAATGGCTCTCTCAAAAAACCATTTCTGAAAAAGTCACAGCCACAATCATTGCAGGTGACTTTAATGCCTATTCAAAAGAGCAACCACTTTCAATTTTTGCTAAAAATAGTTTTACGAATCTAAATGATAAGTTTTTAGGTGCTGAGAACTGGACCAGTATATTTAGAGGAAAAGTTGGCTCAATCGATCACATCATTGTTAATCCAAGCGCTTTAAAAGCAGCAAAAGGCATGACTCAATGGCATATCAATTCAACCGTATCGGGATGGTTTGACTACAACCTAGAAGACTTGGCAAAATCAAAACCAAAACCTCGCAATTTTTATGATACCAGCCCATTTGCATCATCAGACCATGACATTATCATAGCAGGCTTTGATTTTTCACAAAAATAGTTTGAGGTACAGTGTATTAAATTCAAGAAATTCAATACACTGTTTAATTAAAATATAAAATCTTTTGGGATATTTTTACTTGTCACAACAGTTGAGTAAAAGTCTCTGTTAACATATCAACTAAGTAATCAAATTTTAGACCTTATGAAAATTTTCTTTTTAATGAGTTTATTGGTAAACTCAAGTCAGATCTATGGCAAAAACAACAATCAAGATGATAAATTAAAAATGTTCTTAGCCGAAAGCTGGGAATATTCACTTTCTCGCTCTCCTCAAACTGCAGTCAATTATGGAAAATCAGAATTTGCTAACCAATTAAACGATGTTTCGAGTCTTTATCAATCAGAAACGGCGATTGGATATGAAAAGCTCTTAGGTAAGTTAAGTAAAATTAACAGAAATAAATTATCCAATCACAATAAAATAAACTATGACATGTCA
>JBGCFT010000163.1:0-30019 GCA_045107085.1 Marinicellaceae bacterium
CCTATTTATCTTATCTAGTACCGCATTGCCTTCATGTAAAATTACAATCATTCAAAAGCTCAACGACAACTTAAAAATTATGTGCTTGTTATTTTCAGTCGGAATTTGTTGTGATGATTAGTCTCCTGTTCGACTCCAAGATTCAAAGGGTATTTCATTTTTCTTTAAAAAATCAAATAAGTCTGCTGCCTTTTCACCACTGAAATGTTTTTCTACTTGCAGCAATATATTGCCACCGCCCATTACATTTTCAAATTGAGTGATATCTTGCTTTTTTATAGTCCAGCTCCACTCATATTCTACAAAACCAAAGATTTTTTCTACGCCAGATCCAATGTCCTGACCATGAAAAACCAGTTCTCCGTTTGAATTAATCTGTGCACTTAAATATCGAGAGTCCTCATTATTATTTTCATTTCTTAAGACAACTTTTTTTACCATATGCTTTTTTTTTATCATCATGATCCGTTTTAAGTTCTTATTCAAACTGAAAAAGCTTAAGAGATCTTTAAGATGGCTTGTTCAAAGTTTTGGCACATCTCTTCATTAGAAACAGAGTTATCTGCTATGATTTTGTCTCCATCTACGACTTTTATTGAAGCATTTAAATCAATAATTGCCACTTTGTTTCTTCTTTTCAATTGTTTTACTTTTTCCTTTTCAATTTCCCAAGCCTCATCAATCGACAGATTACAAACATCTGCAAGATATTTGGCGTTAAACCCTTCACCTGTTAAGTTTTGAATAGTATCATTGTGACTGATGCTATTACCCGGAGCCCAATAATGCCTGGACAATAAAGGACCTATTTTAGGGTTATCACACAAGTATCCGAATTTCTCAATTAAGTATGCACGGGTTTGATAAACCGCCATATTTGCCAATAAATATCCTTGATAGGAACAAGCAGACTCATCAGATAATAAATGTGGTATTGCCAATAACGGTCTAGGGCTACATTCTAAGCCTAAGATTTTTTGTTCTGTTTTTCTTGCCAGTTTAATGATGTTTTCTTTGGTTAATTCTTCGTCTTTCATTTCATAAAGTGCACGTTCAAAGTATGGTACTACCAATATACTGCGTTCACCGTAGGCAAAAAATGGTTGTTTGGTTTCAATTAATGCTTTGATAACCTCATCAGGAACAATGTTCCCATCTTTATCTTTAGCATAAGTCTTTAGCCAATCAGCATCACTTAGCAAACTATCGCAGAACATAGATTGGGTTTCAGCATAAGCCATTGAAGTTGGGGCAAATTCCTGAGAAAAACAGGGTGCATTTTGCGTTACATTAGAAAAATGCGCTGCGTGACCTCCTTCATGAAATAGCGTATTAATGCCACTATAACCACTGCCAACTTGGCTAGGCAATGCGTTACTTGTAAAGTTCACTTTTGCAGCAACCCACTTACCATTGTCATAATAAGAAGGAATCGGTCCATGACAAAAGCCATTTTGATATTTGCCTTTACGATCCAACAAATCTAGTGTCAATTCAGCACCAGAATAATTTATATTTAAGCGTCCAAATGATTCAACCCAAGACCTAAGAGATCCAGAAAAGGGAACATAAGGATCGAGAGCTCTTGTGGCATCTCCAGCAAAGCTGAAGTAAAAATTATGGGGCTTTATTGATTCTGGCCCTTTTTCTCTTTTAAGTGATTCAATACTAGATAAATTAGTTTGTCGGGTTTGTTTTTCAAAGTCTTCTAAGATGACAAACAATTCATCACTTGTCATGTGCTCAGTTTTAACCAATGAATAATCAAAAAAGTTGTTATAGCCCAGTAATTGGGCAAACTTATTGCGCAATTTTACCAGTTCGATAAAACCGTTTTCTAACACCCATTCTTCTAAATCAAGAAAAGCTTGGTGTGAACTAAGTCTAACAGCTTCATTGTTATTGGCTTTTAGGTTCGAAGCCAATGCAGGTGAACTCGCCTCAACTATATTGCCCTTTTCATCTTTGAAAGTCATGACATGGTTTTTCTTTTTCTCAAATAATTCAGCTTCTGCGTTAATGAGGTCAGCTTTTAGGTTTTGTTCATTTTTAAATTCTAAAGCGTTTGATTCAAATAAAGCCAGCCAGCCTTTTAAGCCATGCTTTATAGCCTTGTCTTCTTCTGAATTGTCATCCAAATTATTTAGGTGTGACTTTATTTCACTGATACGCTGGGCATTTGATATAAACTCAGCCCATGTTTTTTCTGAATTGGCGAAGGCCTCTGATTCATCACTTGTTCCCATATAAGTTGACCAAAACAGGTCTTCTTTTTCTCGATGAATGGCTAAATAGTCTCTATTGAGAGCGTCAAAGTACTGTTTTGATTTGTGCATGTTTTTTCCTATTAGTTTAAGAAATTAAGAATAAGCTTTAAATTGATCCTGATTTACTTCTTGAATTTCTAACATAAAAATTATTAATTTAATGGTGTGTTGAGAGAAATTATACATTGGGTTTATAATGTCATATACTTTTAAATTACATCTCTTATGAAAACATTTATTATACTGTTACTTTTAAGCTCTTTTTCTGCGCTTGCAGAAGATTATTTTTTAAACCTTAAAGGCAAGCCAACACAAGGCGGATTAATTATTGCGCAGACCAATGATTCTGCTGTTGTTGAAATAAATGGTGTTGAGACTCAAACAACTACTGATGGTTACTTTATGTTCGGTTTTGGTAGGTTTGATGAAAAGCCAATTAAGGTCGAAATCACATTTGAAAACATAACATATAAAGCCACGTTTCCAGTAACAACCAGAGAATTTCCAACAGAAGTTATTGATGGATTACCACCAAGTAAAGTAAATCCTCAACCAGAGGTCTATGATCAAATTAATCGGGATAATGCCAAAGTGGCAAAAGCCAGGTCTTTTTATGATATTCGTGAAGATTTTCTGCAAGGGTTTATATGGCCAAGTGAAGGCAGAGTAAGCGGTGTTTATGGTTCAAGACGTATTCTGAATGGAGAGCCTAAACGCCCTCATTATGGCATGGATATTGCAAACAAAACAGGAACAGAAGTCATTGCTCCAGCTGCAGGCATTGTCCGGTTAGCTGAAACAGGAATGTATTATACGGGAGGAACCATTATTATTGATCATGGCTATGGGCTAACATCTACTTATATACATTTATCTCAAGTCAATATTGAGGCAGGTTCTCGTGTTGAGCAAGGCGAAAAAATTGGAGAAATAGGCATGACAGGACGAGCAACTGGACCACATTTAGATTGGCGGTTAAATTTAGGTAAAACAAGATTGGATCCACAATTAGTTATACCACCAAGTTATTGAATAGCATTTGCTTTATATCCATGTAGATAAAAAGAACTGAGATGTTTACATAAAATCACAATCCATTGTTTAATGGCTGTTATAATACTGTTTTAAACTGATTTATAAACTTATGTCTGCAAAAATAATTGATCAAAAAAATCATAATTCTATCGCTATTCAGCCCATTGTGTTGGGTGAATTCAATCAGTGGTTATCACAGCAAGATAACAGCATTAAAAACTTGGCTGACCTTTTTTCATTCGGAAAAAATGTCGGGTCTCATTTATGTGTGTTAGATCAAAGTCGTCAATTAGAGAGAGTGATTTGCTTGATTGCGGATAATAATAACCCACATGACTTCAGCCGTCTTCCAAATGAATTGCCTGAAGGGAATTATTTCTTAGATTCAAATAACGAAGAGACCATTAATGCCTGTATTGTCGGCTGGGGATTGGGAGCTTATGTTTTTGATCGTTATAAAAAAACGGATAAACAAGTAGCAACATTAACGGTTGAAAACTTACAATCTAAATATTCAAGAGCTTTTGAAACTGTTAACTCTACCGACTTGGTCAGAGACTTAATTAACACACCTGCTGATGATATGGGACCAACTGAGCTGGCTATTTCAACTGCCAGTATTGCAGAAAGACATGGTGCCAAATATCAAGAAATTGTCGGTATTGAGTTACTAAATCAAAATTTTCCTGCTGTCCATTTAGTTGGAAGAGCCTCTTTTAAAGAACCCCGAGTCTTAATTATGGACTGGGGCAAAGCCAATGATCCTTTAGTTTGTTTAGTTGGAAAAGGGGTGTGTTTTGATACGGGAGGAAATAATGTAAAGCCTGCTGCTGGTATGCGAAATATGAAAAAAGACATGGGCGGAGCAGCTCATGTTTTAGGATTAGCGCAAATGATCATGAGATTAAACTTACCAGTTCGACTCAAAGTCATTATTTCAGCCGTTGAAAATGCAATTTCAGGAAATGCTCACAGGCAAGGTGATATTGTTGAAACACGCAAAGGATTAACTGTTGAAATAGGTCATACTGATGCAGAAGGACGGGTAATATTGTCTGATGCCCTGACTTATGCCAGTGAGTTTGAACCAGAGCTTATTGTTGATTTTGCCACTTTAACTGGCGCAGCAAGAGTTGCCATGGGTGCAGAGCTTCCTCCTTTTTTCAGTAATGAAGAACATTTTAATAACGAAATATTGGCTTGTTCGAATGAAGTATTTGATCCCATGTGGCCACTGCCTCTTTATGCGCCTTACAAATCACAAATTGTCCCTGATATAGCTGACTTAAGAAATACCGGTTCTGTTCCGATGGGCGGTTGTATTACTGCTGCTTTGTTTTTACAGGAATTTGTTGGTGATAATATTCCGTGGGTTCATATTGATACTTTTGGGTGGTCAAATGGAAGAGTGGGACATGCTCAAGGTGGTGATGCATTGGGAATGAGCGCCATGTATAACTGGATTAGTAAGAGGTTTGGAGTATAAACGTGTCAGAAGATTTTGAAACCATCAAACTACATTTTGGTAAAGGCGAAAAGCCCGCTGAAATTTTAGGGCATTTTGCCAACCGTCACGGATTAATTACAGGTGCTACTGGAACAGGTAAAACAGTGACAGTTCAAGTATTGGCTGAAAACTTTTCTCGTTTGGGGGTTCCTGTATTTGTGACAGATGTCAAAGGTGATGTCTCAGGGTTATCACAGGCAGGCAAAGCCAAAGAAAAACTCATAGAAAGAGCCAAAAAACTCGATGTTAAAGATTATGCATTCGAGGCATCACCAACTGTTTTCTGGGACATTTATCGTCAACATGGTCACCCTGTTCGCACAACACTCATTGAGCTTGGGCCTATGTTGTTGGGTCGATTTTTAGAACTATCAGATGTTCAAGAAGGCGTATTGAATGTCGGTTTTAAGATGGCCAGAGAAGAAAAGTTGGCCTTATTAGATTTAAAGGATTTACAACAATTGCTCACCTACATGGGTGAAAATTACAAAGATGTCTCTAATAAATATGGACGTGTTACCAATGCTTCTATAGGCGCCATTCAACGAAGGTTGTTAAAACTAGAACAACAAGGGGCTGAAAAATTGCTAGGCGAACCCGCCATAGAACTAGCCGATTTTATGAAACAGGATTTATCTGGAAAAGGCATAATCAACATAATGGATTCAAGAGACTTGATTCAAAACCCGCAAATGTATGCCACATTCATGCTATGGCTAATGACAGAACTCTTTGAATCTTTACCTGAAGTTGGTGATCAACAACTGCCCAAGTTGGTTCTGTTTTTTGATGAGGCCCATTTAATATTTGATGATGCACCAAAGGCACTATTAAAGAAAGTTGAACAAGTCGCTCGTTTAGTGCGTTCTAAAGGAGTTGGTATTTATTTTTGTACCCAATCACCAGGTGATGTACCTGAATCAATATTGGGACAATTGGCCAATAAAGTTCAACATGCCCTTCGTTCATATACACCAAAAGATAAAAAGATAATTAATGCTGCTGCTGATAGTTTTAGACCTAATCCAAATTTTGATACAGCTGATATAATTACACAGCTGGGAGTGGGTGAAGCTCTGGTTTCTACTCTTGAAGCAGATGGCGCTCCATCTGTCGTTGACAGAGTTAAGATTGCACCTCCAAGATGTCGCATGGGTGCAGCCACCGATGCTGAAAGAAAGAAGGTAATATCCAGATCTCCCATTGGCAATAAATATGATCAAGATTTAGACAAAGAATCTGCATTTGAAAAACTTAAAACCAGACAAGAACAAATTGAGAAACAAAAAAAACAGGCTGAAATAGAACTTCAAAAAGAAAAAACCCGACAAAAATCATACAGAAGTTCCAAAAGACGCTCTAGCAATAAGGACACTGTTTGGGAGGCAGCTGGAAAAACTGCTGCCAGAAGATTTGGTACAAAAGTAATTAACGCTGTTTGGAAAAGTCTTTTTGGTGGAAGGCGATAAACCCGTGAGATTCAATAAAGAATTGTAACATTTAGTTAAATTTACAGAATTTATAATATTCTGTGATATTATTCATACAATAATAATAATACTGTGGAGAAAAATCATGGCAAAAGGAACATCTCTTCAAGACCCTTTCTTAAATACATTGAGAAAAGACCGAGTTCCAGTGTCTATATTTTTAATAAATGGAATAAAACTTCAAGGCGTAATTGAGTCATTTGATCAATTTGTTATAGTCCTCAACAACAATACCAATCAAATGGTTTATAAACATGCTATTTCAACGATTGTTCCCTCTAAAAGTGTTAACACACAAAACTTTGAAAACGATTAACTAATAGAAGAGCCCTTTTTTATTCAAAGTCCTATTCATGAATGAATTTAGCAAGGTATAATGGCGTTTTAAATCTTTAATAACTTCTATTGTTAGATCAAGAACGCAATAAAAAAGGCAATCGAGCTATCATTGTGTGTCCAGTCACAGGTCTTGGGCACAAAGAAAAAGTATCAGAATTTAGTGAGTTAGCCATTTCTGCAGGTGCTCAAATATTAGACACTATCACAACATCAAGAAAATTTCCTGAAGCGAAATTTTTTATCGGATCTGGTAATGCACAAAAAGTTGCAGACTTAGTCTCACTTCATCAAGCAAATTTAGTCTTAGTTGATGTCCCATTAAGCCCTGTTCAAGAAAGAAATCTTGAGAAAATTTGTCAATGCCGCGTGTTAGATAGAACCTCTTTAATTCTGGATATTTTTTCTCAAAGAGCCAGGTCCTATGAAGGAATGTTGCAAGTTGAGCTTGCTCAGTTACGTCATCTTTCAACACGTTTGGTTCGCGGTTGGACGCATCTTGAGAGACAGAAAGGCGGAATCGGTATGCGTGGTCCAGGGGAAACCCAACTTGAGACCGATAGAAGGCTACTCGCCATACGTGTTAAAAAACTTAAAAACAAACTAAGTAAAGTCATCAAGCAGCGTGAACAAGGAAGAAATAGTCGCAAACAAAGTGGTACCAAAATGATTGCTTTTGTTGGTTACACAAACGCAGGAAAATCAACCCTCTTTAACCGATTAACTGAAGCCAAAGTCTATGCAGCAGATCAATTATTTGCCACACTAGATCCAACTGTTAGAAAACTACCAGGAATACCAGGCAATGAAGTTGTAGCCAGCGATACTGTGGGATTTGTTCGAGATTTACCTCATGACTTGGTTGCAGCGTTTCAAGCAACGTTACAAGAAGCCATTGAAGCTGACTTGTTGGTTCATGTCATTGATTCGAACAATCCTGAACAAGATGAGCACATCAATGAAGTCAATTCTGTACTAAAACAAATCAAAGCAGATAAAATTCCCATTATTGAGGTTTACAATAAGATTGATTTAACTCAAATTGAACCAAAAGTTCACAGACAAGCAGATAAAAATGCAGAAGGACTTGTGACACAATGTTGGCTGTCGGCAGAAACAGGACAAGGCGTAGAAAATTTCCTAAAAGCCATTGAAGAACGCTTCAATCGTACCCATGTACAGAAAGATATTCAATTGCCCGCTCATATGGGCAAACTTAGGGCGCTATTCTATCAACTCGATGCCATTAGATCAGAGGAGTTCAACGATGATAATGGTTGGAATTTAACGGTTGAAATGCCACCTGAAAAGTGGAACAAATTAGCGGCAAGAAATGATGAATTAGGACAATTTGTCCACAAACTATTATAAAATTTTGGAGTATATTATGGCCTGGAACGAACCTGGCGGAAACAAGAATAATGGCGATAAAAAGCCTAATGACCCTTGGGGTTCTGGTGGAAATAAGCCACCTGATCTTGAACAAATGATGGCCGACTTTTTTAATAAAATTAAGAAAGCTTTGGGAATGGAAGACAGTGGCAACAATAAAGGTTCTTCTGCTTTTCCAATCTTTTTAGTTGTTTTAGTTTTAGCTAGTTATCTTATATATACTTCGGCCTACAAAATAGGTCCTTCTGAAAGAGGAGTTGTCTTAGTATTTGGTAAAAAAACTGATCGAGTTATGCAACCAGGGTTAAACTTCACTTGGCCAAAACCTATCTCAGAAGTCTACAAAATAGATGTCAATAAACTTTATTCCGTTGGCGAAAGCGGTGAAATGCTCACTGAAGATAAAAACCTAGTGTACTTAGACTTTGATATTCAATACAGAATCAGAGAAAGTAAAATTTTAGATTATTTATTTGAACTTGAAGGCCCAGATGCGACTGTTCAACACTCTGCTGAAAGTGCGGTCAGACAAGTGGTTGGTACCAATACCATGAGTCATTTATTGAATGAAAACCGAGAAGTGGCTATAAATGAAATTGTTGGCGAATTACAAAAAATGTTGGATCAATATTCTTCAGGAATTCAAGTCACAAACTTTAACTTTAAAGAAGTACATCCTCCTTATCAAGTTAAAGCAGCATTTGATGATGTTGTTAAGGCCAGAGAAGATGCCAAAACATTTATCAATGAAGCAACTGAATATTCTCGAAAACAAGTTCCTTTAGCAGAAGGTGACGCCCTTAAGATTATACAAGAAGCTGAAGCCTACAAAGAAGCAATTATTGCTAAGTCTTCAGGTGAATCTCAACAGTTCAATCTACTCAGAGAGCAATTTGAGCTGGCACCTGAGGTTACTAAAAAGCGCTTGTACTTGGAAACAATGGAACAAGTATTAGGTAATACATCTAAGGTGATTATCGATTCAGATAGTAGCAACAATATGATGTATTTACCTTTGGATCAATTGATGAAAAATAGTAACAAAACCACTTCTAGCCCAATAGATCTTGGAACTTCAACAGTGACTAGTCCTTCATCAAGTCAATATACAAGTCAAGTAAATAACAGTAGAACACCTAGCAAACGTGTTGGAAGAGGACAATAATCATGAATAAATTACTCATACTTCTCGTCTTAATTATACTAAGCGTTATTGGATACAAAACATTTACTTTTAAAGTCAATGAAAAAGAATTGGCTCTTAAATTAAAAATCGGTAAAGTGGTAAAAGCTGACTACACACCTGGGTTACAGTGGAAGATCCCTTTTGTGAATGAAATTCTAAAATTTGATTCTCGCATCCAAACACTTGATAATAAACCGACATCAATTCTTAATACTGATAATGAGTATTTAGAAGTGGACTATTTTGTTAAATGGCGCATTAAAGATGTGGTGGCTTACTATACGACTTTTAATGGCTTCAGAGCAGATGCCGAAAGAAGATTAAGTGATGTCATTAAAAATGCTTTACTTGAAGAATTTTCTCACCGAACTTTACAAGAGGTTATTTCAACTGAACGTGTAGAATTGATGGAAACATTAAAAGAAAAAGCCGAACCCATAGCTAATAATTTTGGTATCCAAGTAGTTGATTTCAGAATTAAGAGAATAAACCTCAGTGATGCTGTTAGTGAATCAGTATTTAATAGAATGCGATCAGAAAGGGCTGCAGAAGCCGCTGAACATCGTTCAAACGGAAGAAAAGAAGCCGTAAATATTAAAGCAGATACAGATAAACAAGTCAGAATATTGGTGGCTGAAGCGACTGAAAAAGCCGCATTATTGAATGGTCAAGGCGATGCAGAGGCTACTAAGACTTATGCTGATGCCTATAATCAAAATAAAGATTTATACTCTTTCTTAAGAAGTCTAGAGGCTTATAGAAAAAGCTTTGAAGGCACAGATAATATGATGGTACTCGATCCAAAGTCTGATTTCTTCAAACATTTTAATAGTAAACCAGCTCAATAACTTAATGACGGACTCATATAAATGAAAAAAAATGCAGTTGTTTTAGGAACACAATGGGGCGATGAAGGCAAAGGTAAAATCGTTGATTTATTAACTGATAAAACTGATGCAGTCGTGCGCTTTCAAGGCGGACACAATGCTGGTCATACATTGATAATTAATGGCCATAAAACTGTCTTACATTTGGTTCCCTCAGGAATTTTACGAGAAGGCGTTGATTGTTATATTGGCAATGGTGTGGTGGTTGCACCTGAAGCGCTTTTAAAAGAGATAGAACAATTAGAAAATGCAAACGTTGATGTCAGAAATCGATTAAAGATTTCTTCAGCTGCACCAATAATTATGCCATACCACATTGTACTTGATCAATTACGCGAAAAAGCCAAAGGCGGCAAAGCCATTGGAACTACAGGTCGTGGAATTGGACCAGCTTACGAAGATAAGGTAGCCAGACGCGGCATTCGATTTGGTGACTTATTTGAACCACAACGTTTAAAAGATAAATTAACCGAAACATTGTCTTATCATAACTTTGTGATTGAACATTTATTCAAAGAAAGTCCTTTAGATTTTGAAACCATTTATCAGCAAGCCTTAGATTTTGGTAAACAATTAGAGCAAATGAATACTGATGTGACAGCAGAGTTACATAACATGCAAGATCAAGGTAAATCTATACTTCTTGAGGGAGCCCAAGGTTCATTATTAGACATCGATCACGGGACTTATCCTTTTGTGACCTCATCTAACACAACTGCTGGTGCAGCATCATCCGGAACAGGTTTGGGTGTGACTGATATTGATTATGTTTTAGGTATTACCAAAGCTTATACCACACGGGTTGGTTCAGGACCCTTTCCAACAGAGCTGTTTGATGATGACGGCAAAATGATGGCGAAAAATGGTGTTGAATTTGGAGCCACCACTGGTCGTCCAAGACGCTGTGGCTGGTTAGATTTAGTGGCATTAAAACGCGCCATCCAAATGAACGGAGTATCCGGAATTTGTGTGACCAAACTTGATGTTTTAGATACATTTGAAAGCATTAAAGTCTGTACTGCTTATAAAGTTGATGGCAAAGAAACCAATACATTTCCCGCTTCAGCAGAAAGTTGGGAAAAAATTGAGCCTGTTTATCAATCCATGTCAGGCTGGATGAGTGAAACACGAGGCATGACTGATATAAACAACTTACCCAAACAAGCGCAAGGCTTAATTGATGTGATTGAAGATTACACTGGAAAACCTGTTCATATGATTTCTACCGGTCCTGATCGAAACGAAAGTATCATTATTTATAATCCATTTGAGTAATGCCAAGTTTATTGCCCAATATATCTCATTATAAGAAATATATTGGGCAATTTATTAATCAAAAATAATTGATATATATAACCGTTCCCCAAGTTCCGAGCACCAACATTTGTCCTAAAAATACTGCTGCTGAGCCCATGTCTTTGGCACGTTTGGCTAACTCGTGAAATTTCTCGCCGCAAACCATATCAACCACTGCTTCAATTGCTGAATTGATGATTTCCAGGATTAACACAAAAAGCAAACACGCAATTAAGAGCAAAGTTTGCATAGCTGATTGTGAAATATAAATCGCAACCGGCACTAAAATAATTGCCAAATAAAATTCTAATCGAAAGGACGCTTCGTGCTTAAAAGTGGCGAGCAACCCTTGCATTGACCACTTTCCAGCGTTAACAATTTGTTTAATGCCTCTGCGTTGCGAACTTGCCATATAAAATATTGTTTATCCTTTCCAAACCAAGTTTGGCTGTTTTACTGCTTTAGCATCATCTAATCGGCGATTTGGCGCTGTGTGCGGTGCTGATTTAATGGGTCCAATGTCTGTTTGTGCTTGTTTCAAAATATCAGCCATGGCTGCCACAAATGTATCTATGGTTTGTTTTGTTTCGGTTTCTGTTGGTTCTATCAACATACACTCTGCTACTAAAAGCGGAAAATATACTGTGGGAGCATGCATGCCATAGTCAAGAATGACTTTGGCTACATCTGTGGCTGTTAAACTGTATTCTTTGGCTTGTTTCTTAAGGGTTACAATAAACTCATGGCTGGCACGTCGTGTTGGAAAAGCCAAATCAAAACCAACCCTTTCTAGTTCTTTCATCAAATAGTTAGCATTTAATGTCGCAAATTCTGCTATCCGAGGCATGCCTTCTTTGCCCAACATTAACGCATAAATATAAGCACGTAAATTGACACCCATATTGCCAGCAAATGTAGAGAGCCTTCCGATTGATTTTGGAGCCATTTTTTCATCAACATAATGGTAGCCTTGTTTGTTTTTACCAATATATGGAATTGGCATAAAAGGTACCAGCCTTTTTCCAACACCAATGGCACCTGAACCTGGACCACCACCTCCATGAGGCGTTGAGAATGTTTTGTGCAAATTCATATGAATCACATCAAAGTCCATATCTCCTGGACGAACTTTTCCTAATATCGCATTTAAGTTAGCACCGTCATAATACAATAAACCACCTGCTTCATGCACAAGGTCTGCAATTTCTTTAATATTCGGTTCAAAAACACCCAAAGTTGATGGGTTTGTGAGCATAATTCCCGCCGTTTGTGGCCCTAATAATGGCACCAAATCATGAATGTTTATGTTGCCCTCACTATTGGTTCTTATTTCTTTTACTTTATAACCACACATGATCGCTGTAGCAGGATTGGTTCCATGCGCTGCATCAGGAACTATAATTTCATTGCGCTCTATGTCTCCTCTGTCTTCATGATAAGCTTTAATCATGGCTATACCTGAGAGCTCTCCTTGAGCACCTGCCATTGGTGTTAGTGAAACAGCCTCCATTCCCGTTACATCTTGAAGGATTACTTGTAAGTCAAACATACATGAAAGAATGCCTTGAGATAAACTGGTTGGAGCCAATGGATGGTGATTAACAAAGCCATCTAATAACGCCAATGAGTTACAAACACGTGGATTATATTTCATGGTACAAGAACCCAATGGATAAAAATTAGTGTCTATGGCAAAATTCTTTTGACTTAATCTTGTATAGTGTCTAACAACATCTAATTCAGAAACTTGAGGTAAACCCAGTTCTGAGGTTCTTTGTAGCTCCTTAGGAATATCAATAGGTGCACTAGAAGGTGTGGGTGCTTGAGCTGCTGCAATGCGTCCAGCTTTAGAGTGTTCAAAAATCAACATAGTTTTGTATTGTTCCAAAGAAAATTTATAGGTTAGATTTTACCCGTATATTCATCTAATACAAATAATCTCTTAATAAAACCATTGAATTATGCACCAATAATTTCTACCACAGGTTTTTTCTGCACGGACGAAGTTTTCAACTCAATCAGTAAAATAAACTTGTTTCAAACAGTCAATGCTCAATATTCAGCTTAAAACTATACTGCATTAAATATCTGTGGTATAAAGCGCGCCATTCAAAGAGTTCTGAGTTTTTACATGTTGTATTCTCCTAAAAGTGATTGGTTTGGTAATATCAAAGGTGATGTGCTAGCTGGTATCGTTGTTGCATTGGCACTTATTCCTGAAGCCATTGCTTTTTCAGTAATTGCTGGTGTGGACCCCAAAGTCGGTTTGTATGCTTCTTTTGCGATTGCCGTGATGATTGCTTTTGTAGGTGGACGTTCTGGAAT
Organism: Marinicellaceae bacterium; assembly: GCA_045107085.1. Classification (GTDB taxonomy): domain Bacteria; phylum Pseudomonadota; class Gammaproteobacteria; order Xanthomonadales; family Marinicellaceae; genus NORP309. Next base: position 13,722 of record JBGCFT010000163.1, read on the forward strand.
GATTTCGGCAGCAACAGCTGCAACGGCTTTGCTGATGGTCACACTTGTTAAAGATCATGGCTTGCAATATTTACTGGCAGCGACCATTCTGGCAGGTATGTTACAAATTATTGCTGGATACTTAAATCTGCATAAATTTATGAGCTTTGTTTCTAAATCAGTCATGACGGGATTTCTCAATGCATTGGCCATTCTTATTTTCATGGCACAACTTCCTGAATTGATTAATGTGACATGGCAAGTTTATGCTTTGGTTGCTCTGGGGTTAGGCATCATCTACTTATTTCCTTATGTCCCAGTCATTGGAAAAATATTGCCTTCTCCTTTGGTTAATATCATTACCCTTACAGCTATAGCCTATTATTTTGGCAATGAAAACATGCAAATTCGTACCATTAGCGATATGGGGGAACTACCTGATACCTTACCCATTTTTCTATGGCCACAAATACCATTGACTTTTGAAACATTAAAAATCATTATGCCTTATTCAATATCTATCGCTATTGTTGGTCTATTGGAGTCATTAATGACAGCCAACGTTGTCGATGAACTCACTGACACAGAAAGTGATAAAAAACGCGAATGTAAAGGCCAAGGAATTGCCAACATAGGCTCTGGCTTGATTGGAGGAATGGCGGGTTGTGCTATGATAGGACAATCTATAATTAATATAAAATCAGGTGGACGGGGACGTTTATCAACTTTGGTTGCTGGTGTGTTTTTATTAATATTGGTGGTTTTTTTAAGTGATATTCTAAAAATTGTACCCATGGCGGCTTTGGTTGCTGTCATGATTATGGTATCAATTGGAACCTTTAGTTGGACCTCAGTTAAAGAATTAAAAACCAACCCAAAAAGTTCAAGTATTGTTATGATTGCTACGGTTATTGTCGTAGTCTGGACACATAATTTGGCTTTTGGCGTATTTACAGGTATTTTAATTGGGTCCTTGTTTTTAGCACAAAGACTGAGCCAATTTATGTTTGTACGCTCAGAGTATGATGAATCCAGTGATACCAGAACTTATCATGTTGTGGGACAAGTGTTTTTTAACTCTTCAGAAAAATTTATCTCTTATTTTGACTTTAAAGAAGCTGTTGAAAAGGTTATCATCAATGTAAAAAGGTCACATTTTTATGACATCACTTCTGTTGCTGCCTTAGATAAGGTTGTCATTAAACTTCGACGTGAAGGCGCTGATGTTAAGGTAATTGGTTTGAACAGAGCCAGTGAAACCATGATGGATAAATTTGCCATTCATGATAACCCTGAAGAAATAGAAAAATTTATGCAAGGCCATTAAATAAAGAAGAATATTATGAATAAAAAACACATTCTTGTAGGAATAGACGGATCAGAAATAAGCAATGCATTAGTGCAGTATGCGACATGGTTAGCAAAAAGCAATGGACTTACTATAAAATTATTACACACCATTGAACATTCGCATAAAAGTGAACATGCCCATCACGAAGGCAACTTAACTCCCAATAATCGCCGTGAATTATTGATAGAATTATCTGAAGAAGAACGCAAAGAGAGCAAAGAACTCATTGCCAAAGGCAAACAATTAATCAATGCTGCAAAAGATAAGGTTGTTGCTGCAGGAGTTGATGATGTTATAGCGAAGCTAAGGCACGGAACTTTACCAGAGGCCATTGAGGACTTAAAACAAGAAATTGCTTTAGTAATGCTAGGCTCTAAAGGCAAAAGTCATCCAAGTTCTGGTAGCGGTTTAGGGTTTCACTTAGAACAGTCGATAAGAGCAACAGACACACCTGTTTTTATCGTAAAGAAACCATTCATAGAACCAAAAAAAGTCATGTTTGCTTATAATGGTAGCCCAACTTCCAAAAGGGCTATCAAAATGGTTACTCAAGGTAATATTTACAAAGAAGCCCTAGAGGTTCATGTGGTTTGCGTTAACAGCGATATAAATGAAGCACAAAAAATTGCTGATGAAGCGCATCAGATTCTTTCTGCGTCAAACAATAAAGTTCTAAGCAAAGCTTTAACTGGCGATACTATTGAACAATTAACCCGTTACCAAAAAGAAAACAACATTGACATCACTGCAATGGGTGCGTTTAGTCATGGAAAGTTACATGGGTTTTTCTTTGGTAGTTTTACCACAAAAATGATTCAACAAAGTAATACCAATTTTTTATTAATAATCTAGTTTATTAGAAATATTAACAATGAATGTTTGACGGAATATGTCAAAATGACTATTATATCTATAATAAACAACAACTTATAATATTTATTATGTCCTTAGTTAAATGCCCTGCCTGTCAAAAACAAATATCTAACAAGTCCAGTGCTTGCCCACATTGCCATTATTCATTAAACCAAAGTAAAGATGATTTGCAAAGACAAAAAGTCATCAACTTTAGATTGTACAGAGAAAAAATGTACCGCATTAAAATGCTGACATTTACCGCAATGGCTATCGCCATTGTGGGTCTTGTTCCGATGCTATGGGCTTATGCGCAAGCCATTGATTATGGGTTTAATGCCAATATTTTAAATCATTGGGGGCTTTATTTTGTTATTGCAGGCTTTGTTATGTATGTTGGTTTACGTGTTAAGATGTTCGTGACAAAAAAAAATTATAATGCCCGTAAATAAAAAAACCGTCAGAGTGTATCTGACGGTTTAAAAGAGGTCTCCTTGACCTAATCCCTATACCCCGAACTCAAGTCCTTATGCCAAATAACTACCATCCTACGTGGTTACTTGTTGCCATTCCTTATATTTCCATATTTTCACATTAAACATAGTCCTCATGATTTAATGTAACAGTGGCAATGTGAAGCAAATCGTTTACTTCGTTTCCATGCTTCCATTATCTTGATTTTGAATAAATATAATATAGGTAAATCTCTTTTAATTTGTAGGTGTTTTTCCTACAAAGGGTGCTTTCATTTATAAATCAAATAACTATTGATGTTTAAGATAAGGTGAGTTTTATATAAATTTCCTCTCATTTTTTTAAAAATAAAACTATAATGTTTTGATGAAAGCATTAATTCAACGCGTAAAAAAAGCCCAAGTCGATGTAGAAGGAAAAACCATTGGTTCAATTAATCAAGGTATATTGGCATTAATAGGAGTAGAAAAATCAGATACTCAAGAAAACGCTAATAGGCTATTAAAAAAGATCTGTAATTACCGAATATTTTCTGATGCCGAAGATAAAATGAACTTGTCTCTTGAAGACATTAAAGGTGGATTGTTGTTGGTCTCTCAATTCACACTTGTTGCCAATACACAAAAAGGCTTACGCCCGAGTTTTTCTAGCGCCGCAAGCCCTGAACATAGCACAGAGTTGTATAATTACATCATTGAACAAGCCAGAAAAACCCCACTACATATTCAAACAGGTCAATTTGCTGCCAACATGCAAATTAGTTTAATTAACGATGGTCCAGTTACATTTAACCTGCAATGCTAAAATCATACAGTATCGCCACAGGCAGTTTTGAAAGTACTAATGCTGCATCTGATATTCTTGATCAAGGAGGCAATGCTTACGATGCTATTCTGGCCGCACTTTTTATGTCTTTTGTTTATGAACCTTTGTTGTCTTCACCGGGGGGCGGTGGATATTTATTGGCCCACCCGAATGATAAACCGGCAAAAGTTTTTGATTTTTTTGCTCAAACACCACATCATATAAATACAAAAAATAAAGACTTTTACCCTATTCATGGGGATTTTGGTACAACCCAACAAGAGTTTCACATCGGAATGGCATCAGCTGCCACTCCAGGAACCCCTGCTGGTGTTTTTTCAATTCATGAAGCATATGGCAGTATGCCATTGATTGATATTGCAAGTGCTGCCATTAAAAAAGCCCGTTATGGCATGCATGTGAGTGCCATTCATGCTGATGTTATACAAATACTCTCACCAATTATCAATCACTCAAAATATGCTCGAAAAATCTTTTCAGATAAAAACAATAGACTACTGAAAAAAGGAGACATTAAAACCAATCTTGACCTAGCAAATTTTATTGAAAACTTAGCTACCAATCCAAAAAACTGGTTTTATTCTGGTAACCCTGCAAATTGCATTGTTTCAGACATGTCTGATAATAATGGCACGCTAACAAAAAATGACTTTGAAAACTATCAAGTTAAAATACGTGAGCCATTGATGGCTGATATTAATAACTGGAAAATTATGACTAACTCTGCCCCTACAACGGGAGGTTTTTTAATCATAGAACAGCTTAAACACGCTTTAAATAATAAAAATCAATGGCTCAGCGACAAACTAGTCAAAGCAATGCAACATGCCGACCAACTTAAAAACAATCAAGTTTTTCAATTCTCAAAAGGCACCTCTCACATGAGTGTTATTGACAGCGATGGTAATGTCGCTAGTATGACCGTTTCAAATGGTGAAGGCTGTGGATATATGGTGCCCAATTGTGGTTTTATGTTGAATAACTTCTTAGGTGAAGAAGACATAAACACAGGAGGATTCTTTAACTTTATAGAAAATACCAGAATGGCATCTATGATGTCTCCAACTATTATCAAAAATACGGAAGACGTCATTGCCTTAGGAACGGGTGGTTCAAACCGCATTAAAACAGCCATGTTTCAAGTTATCTGGCAGATTATTGCTGAAAATAAGACCTTAGATCAAGCCATCAACCATCCCCGCTTTCATTACGAAAACGGTATATTAGATATTGAAAAAGGCATTAATCCATTAGAAATCGAAAAACTTCAAGAAACCTATATAGGCATCAACAAATGGAACCAAAGAAGCTTATATTTTGGTGGAATAAACGCCGTCTCACAAGGAAGTTGTCAGTTTGCTATAGGAGATAGTCGGAGAAAAGGTGTTGGCGTAGTCAAATTTTTATAACCTTCTGTTGTTTAAATCACCGCATTAAAAGAGTTTCTTAAGCTTGTGTACTTGTCTTTTCCAAAAACTATGCTCATAAGTATTACACTCCATTGCTGTGGCCAAACTTGAGGCCGTTGATCCCAAATGTTGGGTTTCTGAAATATGTTTAGAAATATCTTCATCTCTGCTACGTATATGATTTTTTTCCAGTGCTTTGACAACTTTAAAAGCCAGAATAGAACTGAGAATACCAAAAACAACAGCGCCTATGGCCTCGAAAAGAACAATACCAAAAGCTCCGTAATACTTTGCACCATAAAAGACAAAAGGAATGGTTCCAATAGTGGCTTTTCCAAAGTTCATCACTGTTGAATATTTGGCCTTACCTAAATTGTTAAAACTGGCATTAGCAACAAACAAAAAACCTCTAAAGATAGTTAGTATTGCTACCCAAACACAAAACAATACTATTAGATTTTCAGCCTCTCCATCGACTCCAAACACATTGACAATATTGTCTTTGAGAACAAACAAAATGGCCGATACTACAAGACAATAAACTACAATTACAACAAATGACTTACTGATGGTTTCTCTGACCCTATCATATATACCAGCCCCGTGATTTTGTCCAATTATAGGCCCAACTGCACCCGATATAGCAAAAACCAAACAAAAAGCAACAGGTAAAATACGCCCAACAATTGAATACCCAGCTACAGCAGAATCACCAAAGACTGCCAGTTTAAACATTATATAAGCATTGCCTATAGGTGTGGCAATATTGGTTAATATAGCAGGTATGGCAACCTTTGAAATTTCAGATAGGTCTTCAATAAACTTTGCTAGGTTAAATTTGACTAACAAATTATGTTTCTTAACAACAAAGTACAAAGCATAAACCATCATGGCTATTCTAGCGACCACAGAAGCCCAAGCAGCACCTTCTATTCCCATGTCTAAGGTAAAAATAAAAATTGGATCTAATACAGCGTTGACAACTCCTGCTACCAATGTCACAAACATGCCTTGTTTAGCATCTCCAACTGAGCGAAGTGCGCCTGTGGCTGACATTGCCACACACAAAACAGGCAAAGAAGGAACGATTATTCCCAAATAAGCACTAGAGAGTTCAAGAGTTCTGCCTTTTGCGCCCATTAAAGACAACAATTGGGGTGTAAACATCCAAACCAAAAAACCAACAAATGAGCCAATAATAATACATATAACCATAATATTAATGAAGTAATATCTGGCTGCACTGGTGTTTTTAGCCCCGATTTCGCGAGCAACTAGAGCTCCCATGGCAATCATAAAACCAATGCTTATGGCAATTGTAAAAAACAAAATAGTACCAGCAAAGCCCACTGCTGATGCCATTTCAATTTCACCAAGTAAACTCAAAAAGTACAAGTCTACCAAGTCAACAATGAATATTGACATTAGTCCAACAGCCGACATTAGCGACATGCTGATGATATGTTTGTAGATTGAACCTTTTGTGTAATGTGCCTGCATAGCACAATATTTAAACACAAGTTTTTAGTTATTCATACTAAAAACAAGCAATGTAATGTGAAAGTATGATTAGAATAATTGCTTATAATTTTAAGTATTAAAAAGGTTTTGCAACCACAAGATATAAAATACCAAACAACACAAAAACAGGCATTTCATTGAAGACTCTAAACCATACATGAGAGTGTTTTTCTGTGCCTTTTTTGAAATTTTTATGAATTAATTTACACCAAAAGTGATAAACAACCAACAGCAAGACCAAAGTTAGCTTAATATGAATCCAAATCTGCTGAAAGTAATATTTTTCAAAACCATTCGACAAAATATAAAGCAAACCTGTGCCCGTTATTAAAACGAATACCAAAGTGAAGTCCATCATTTTTATGAGTCGAAATTCCATTCCCGATAACATTTCATGTTTCTCTCCACTCTTATTTGTGGCATGGTTAACATACAATCTTGGAAGGTAGAACAAGCAGGCAAACCACGATATAACGAAGAAAATGTGAAAGGTTTTAATCCAAAGCATGTGAATGACCATCTGTAAATACTGTATTTTACATTGTCACATCTTTGAAGTGTTATAATCCAATGCTGTTTTTTTATATTTTTTCCCTGTGAGCATAAAACTACCTAAATACTCTATTCAAGAATCGCAAAATAAACCTGTGTTTATTAATAAGGCTTTGCCATATATATTCTTAATTGTTGGCTTGCTAATTGGATCAATGACTGCCTATTTATTAAATGATAAATCATCCAAGAACATCATTGAACGCAACAATGTTTTGGAAGAATCTAAAGAAAAAGATAAAAATATGATTAATGAACTTAATGTCCAAATCAGTCAACTTTCAGCTGAAAATCAAGTTAAAAACCAAGCCATTTTACAACTACAAAATGATTATAAAAATCAGATAACAACCTTAAACGGTTTACAGTCAGATATTGGATTTTATCAACAACTCTTAAGCCCAAGTGCAGAAAACAAAGGATTAAGGGTTTTTGATAGTAAAATAAATCAAGTCAACGAACTTGACTATAGCTTAGAATTTAACTTGGTCCAAAAAATTCAAAAAGCTAAAATAATCTCTGGTAGGTATGAGGCACAAATATTAGGAACCTTAAATAATGAAAAAAAAACCATCTCTGTTGAAACAAAAGAGGATTCAAAGTATGAGTTTAAGTATTTCCAGAAGGTTTCTTTGGGCTTTTCTTTACCCAAAGGTTTTAAAGCGGAACAACTGGTAGTAAAATTATTTCCCCAAAACAAAAAATCCCAAGTAATTGAATACTCAACTAGCTGGGCACCAATCAACCAATGAGGTAAAAGATTATGTTTAATAACAAAGACAATAACAATAACGATTCAACAAGTATTTCTTCTTCTACATCTTCAAAGCTTGACACCATGTTAGGGCAAAATACACGTATTAATGGCGACATTGTTTTTAAAGGTGTTTTAAATCTTGATGGAAAGGTCACAGGAAGTCTAATTGGTGAAAACGGTGATGATGTTTTAATGATAACAGAATCGGGGGTTGTAGAAGGAAAAATTGAAGTCGCTAATCTCATCATTAACGGCACAGTCAAGGGCGATATTAAGTCCACGGGTAAAATTGAAGTGGCCTCAAAAGCTGACATAGAAGGCAACGTTTACTATCAAAATATTGAAATGGAAACTGGATCTAAAATTAACGGACAATTGATTTATCAAGATGCTGAAAAGCCAAAGAATATTACTAAAATCGACGAAAAAAAATCCAAATAAAGAGTCATTATTATGCAAGGAAATATGCAGCTTTCAAATTCTGCTGTCAACAAGATAAGAGAATTGGTATTAGAAGAACAAAACCCAGATTTAAAACTCAGGGTTTATATTATTGGTGGAGGCTGTTCTGGCTTTCAATATGGTTTTGCTTTTGAAGAAGAGACAGAGGATGGTGACTTCATTATCAACAATGATGGAGTAGAAATGATGGTTGATCCAATGAGCTACCCTTATCTTATGGGTTCGGTAGTTAATTATAAAGAGGATCTTCAAGGGTCAAGATTTGTGATAGAAAACCCTAATGCAAAGACAACTTGTGGCTGTGGAAGCTCTTTTTCAATTTAACATTATTGTAAAATGGCTAAAAAAGAACAAAACATATATTTTGGAACAGATAAATTAGACAGAGCCTCTCATTTGCGTGATAGAACAGCGCAACTGGAGGAAATGAAAAAAAACCATGATGCAAAATATATTCCTGTCTATAATGGTCGGCATATTTACATGAATCAACACAGCAGCTTTTATAGACGCAGCCGCCCGTTTGATTGTGAATATCAGTGTTTCTTGGGTTTAGTTGGAGACCAAATGTGGTACTCTTGCCCTTTAAATGAAGAACAAGCTGATGCTCTAGAAAAAGAAGTAGGCAAGCGGTTTTCTTCATTACGAAGATATGCTTTAAAACTTGATGATGAATTGGCTCACATAGCTTTATATTCTCGTGGTCTGGACTTGTGGCAACGCAATCGAAAATTTTGTCCAAAATGTGGAACCGCAAATAAATTAAAAATGGCTGGCCATAAAATGCAATGCCAGAATAATCACGAACAGTTTCCTCACATTGAACCTGCGATTATTGTGCTAGTGACTTACAAAGATAAGTGCTTACTCGGAAGAAAAGCAGAATGGCCAACTTATGCCTATTCAACTTTAGCTGGATTTGTAGAACCTGGTGAAACAATAGAAGAAGCCGTTAAAAGAGAGGTAGAGGAAGAATCTAATATTCGTGTTAATCAAATAGAATACTTTGGCTCGCAACCTTGGCCGTTTCCAGCTTCTCTTATGTTAGCCTTTACCGCTGAAGCAGAGAATGAAGACATCAAACTTGACGATGAGTTAGAAGATGTCCAGTGGTTTACACGTAAACAATTAAAAGAAATGATGAAAGAAGGTTACATCACAATAGCCCCGCGCTATACCGTGGCACATAATTTAATTGTCAGTTGGCTAGAAGATAAAGATGCCTGAATTACCTGAGGTAGAAACCACAGTTAAGGGCATCAAACCTTGGTTAGAAAATAAAATAATAAAAAAAATCAATGTTTACAACGCCTCACTGCGTTGGCCCATACCTAAAAACCTGAAAAAAAAACACCTGTCAAAAAAAATTATTTCCATTACAAGACGCGCTAAATATATTTTGATTCATCTAGAATCAGATTATACGTTGATATTACATCTAGGGATGTCAGGCTCATTGGTGGTTATTAATGATGCAATGCCACTGGCAAAGCATGATCACTTTGAACTGGTAATGGATGATGGAACTCAATTAAGATTTAATGATCCAAGACGATTCGGCTGTGTGCTTGACAGTAATGATTACCAAAACCATAAACTTATAAAAAAATTAGGACCAGAGCCTTTGGGACTTGAGTTTAATGGGGAGTATTTAAAAAAGAAATCCAAAAACAAAACTCAAGCCATTAAAAATTTTATTATGGATGGACATATTGTTGTTGGAGTAGGAAATATTTATGCCAGTGAGTCATTATTTAGGGCAGGCATTCACCCCAATAAACCAGCGGGCAAGGTTTCTTTAGCAAAGTACCAAAAACTTGCAGAAGTCATCAAGCAGGTTTTATCGCTTGCGATTCAAGCAGGCGGAACTACCTTAAAAGATTTTATTAATGCCGAAGGAAAGCCAGGTTATTTTTCACAAAAATTAAATGTATACGGACGTAAAGACAAGCCTTGTGTCAATTGTGAAAGCAAAATCTTACAAAAAACCATAGGGCAACGCAGCACCTTTTATTGTGGCTCCTGTCAAAAATAGACCTATTTTGAAATCAACTTTTCTATCCGAGCATGCTTAAAGCATTATCAATATCAGCAAGAATATCGTCAACATTTTCACAACCTACGCTCAATCTAATCAAGCCTTCTGATAAGTTGCTGGCGTCCCATCTGGCTCGACGCTCGGCCATCGTGTGCATTCCACCAAAACTAGTGGCCTCAAAGATAAGCTGTGTGTGTTGTAAAAAAGAATCAGCGTTTGTCTTATTTCCCAGATCAAAGCTTATAACAAAACCGGCGTGATTCATTTGAGATTGCGCTACTTGATATGATGGATCCTGAGCCAAACCAGGATACCTGACTAAATGTACCGCTTCATGAGAGTCTAAATATTGAGCAATTTGACTGGCATTTTTTACCATTCTTTCTAAACGCATATGTAAACTTGCTAGCCCTCTTTGAAATAACCATGTTTCCATAGGCCCAGGAATGCTGCCTGATAATTTTCTCCAAGTCAAAAGCGCTTCATAGATTTTGGAATCATTGGTTGCAACGTGCCCCATTAAAACATCACTGTGGCCATTCATTGCTTTGGTATCTGAACACATTGTTATGTCTGCGCCCAATGACAAAGGAGTCTGCCCCAAGGGGGTCATGGTCGTGTTATCAATCGCCAACAGTCCACCGTTGGCATGGATTTTGTCTGCGAGTTTAGATATATCAATGACATCTAACATTGGATTGCTTGGCGTTTCTAAAAAAACCAAATCAACTTTGGATAAATCTGAGTTTAATATTTCTAAAGTTGGTAATGCTAATACTTTTACACCAAATTTTTTAAGTATTTCGTGCGCATAAGACCGTGTTGTATGATAGCCGTCGCTGGGCAATAATAGCGTATCCCCAGTTTTTAAAACAGCCATTAAGATGGCCGCAATGGCAGCCATTCCTGAGGGGAAAACCAAAACTTTAGCCTGTTCTAACTCTCCAATAGCATTTTCAAGAACTTCCCAAGTTGGGTGACTGTAACGGGCATACTGATGTGTTTTTTTATCGGTATCTCCTTTTAAATGAAAAGTGCTGGCAAAAACAGGGCCAGGCATAAAAGGATCTCCATCTTTTCCTTTGCTGAGTCCTGAATGAACAATTTGAGTGGCTTTATGTGTGTTTTTCATGGAACGTAAACAGTAATTTATTTATTACAACTTATCAGCTTGAAGGTGACAAAGCAAGAGTTAAATTGCGCCGATCATTAGCCCAATCGCTACAAAAATCAAAAGCAAAGAAACAATCAAATGTACAGTTTTAATGGTGATTTTTTGGAGTAACCTTTTGCCTAAATAGGCACCGATGAAAGCCGCCAAACTGGCAGCAATGACCATATTCCAATTTATAGATTGATAGTTTTCTGCTAAATCTTTACCATATATTGTTAATCGTGCCATATCCACCATCACTGCCACCATCACCCCAGTTGCCACAAATTGTTGCTTAGTCAATCCAGCTTTGAGTAAAAACATGCTTCGAAAAGCACCTTGGTGACCCGATAAGCCACCAAAGAAACCACTAACAATACCACCCAAAGGTAAATATTTAGGGCCAAGCATTATACTGCTAAATTTTTTAGAAAACTCCAACAAAACAAAGACCAAGATTAACGCACCAACTGTGATATTAAGGACAGATGTTTGCATATTCTGGTTCAAAAAAACATACTTTATTGGCTCTCCGCTTTGTGCCAATAAGCCCAAAACCCAAGCTCCAATAAAAGCAGCCATTACAGCAGCAACACCAAACCTGATCAAGACTTGCTTTACAGCTTGTTTGCCTAAAATCGCAACTTTAAATAAATTATTTGCCAAGTGAACAATCGCAGTCATACCGATTGCTACTTCTAATGGAAAAAATAACGCCACAACAGGCATCAATAAAGTACCCAAACCAAAACCAGAAAAAAGGGTTAAAAACGATGCAAAAAAAGCAACGACAGACACAATAATTATTTCTAACATAATATAATTTTACAAAATAGCTATGAAATTATCTTACCACCTACTATCTATTAGGTCTTTATTCTGACTTAAATGTAATCATTACTGCTTAATTATTAATTCATTTTTATCTAATTGTCATATTTAATAGCCTGACTTGAAATACATTTTACTCTCACTTGAGACTATAACGGGTTGAATTTTGGCCAGAATATCCTGGCCAATAACACCGTATACCTCTTGACCAGTATGGTGTTGAGTATATTCAACAATTTCTGAAAGGTTGGTGAGGTATACTTGGTTACTATTAATTTTATTGTTGGCTATTTTTAAATCTTTAATCGACAACCTTTTAATATTAATAGCACCTCCTGCTCCAACACTGTTGCTTAATTCACCTTTTTGCAAACTGATACCAAAAGCAGTGGATGTTGCTTGATTTAAATAAGTGCGTCCAGATCCAGAATCTAATATAAAGGGTTTTGTTATACCATTAATTTGAACCTTAAGCCCATGAAGCACAAACTGATGCTGATCAAAATTAAACTCAATTAATTCAATTTTTTCAAACTCTTGCTCCAATAAATTATGACCAATCAATTCTGCCTGACTGGTTGAGTTTGTCGGAAATAAAATTGTATGGTTGCTTATATCAATGATTGAATTTCCTTTTATAAAGACATCTTGACCAATAATTCCGTCAATAAGTACCGAAGTAGAATTATAAATGCCTGTGAAAACATCATTTAAGTCACTCACACCAATACTCTTTAATTTAACATTTGTAGCTCCGATTTTTATATAATCAACAGCATATAAGTCAATGCTTATTGCCCCTCCTGCACCAGCTGAAGAGATCGATTTTATTTTATTTTTTAGATTGTATTTCTCAATTAAACGATTATTTATTGCGCTGACTGCTGCTGTATTATCTAAGACAAAAAGCCCTGTCTTTCCATTAATTGTCGGACTCACCACATCATGTCCAGTATTTAACTTTTGGGTTTTTATAGAGTCATATCCAGTAAGAAAGTCTGTCAATACTTGGGCTTTCGTACCACTACAAAATAATATTAATAAAACTGTAAGTTTGATATTCATCATGCTTTAGTCCTTTTTTTCGTAAATTATAGCGTTTTTTGGGGGCTTAACTAGGCCAAAATCAAATTCCGTTTTTACATCGATATTGGTGATTATGTGTTTTCCATCAATACGTTCATCGGCTTCTGGCATTGTTCTAAAAGCTGCTGGAAAAATCAATCCATCTATTGTTTGATTTTTAACTATGACACGCCACAAAGGTCCGAATAATTTTCTTTCTGGTGGCTGACCTAATGACTTCAGCAACTCTTTGTTTCCAAGGGCATATTGATAACCAGCCAAAATATTTGTATTCTGATCAATATATAAAATAAAATAATCCAAAGCACTTTTACCAACAACAGGCTTCTTATCAAAAGTCAATTTCACTTCATGATAAACCTTTCCTCCGTGACCAGGCCATTCAAAAGACTTTACTTCTGACAAGCTTACACCGTCATCTTGTGTTATCCATGGCAAGTTAATAAAATAATAAAAAAAATAAACCATAGCTTTTGGAGGATTTGCTTTTTTCCAATTGTTAGACCAAACATTGTTTCCATCATAACCAATTTGTGAACTATCAAGGAACCAGTCTTGATAAACTTGACGTGTTTTTTGATCAATGATTTCTTTTGATGCCCACCATGCTAACTCATTTGTAGCGTGATAATTATTATGCATGATATTATTAAAACTGATTGCAGGGATTGACCTCCATTTCTCTAAACCGCCATGTGCTTTCACCATTTTTTCAACCACTTCTTTGGTTTTTTCATTTGCATATTTGGGTTGAGCGTTTATTAATGTAGTTGTAAATGTACTTAACAGTGCAAAAATAGTCAGTATTTTTTGTGTTTTATGTTTCATAGTATGACCTCATAAATTTAAATTAATAGAAATTACTTATTTAAATAATACCCTCAAAAGCCATTAAAATAATGGCTCAGGGAGATTCGGTTAGGAATTATGGAAATTAGAACCGATTATTTGATTATCAAAGACCTGGAAATAATCAGATGTGTGTTTTTATTAACTAACTAAAAAGGTTTTTATGTTTTTGAGGTTTTTTCTAGAAATAGAAACGTCAAAATTTACATAAGCCATTTCTAAAAAGTGCGTGTTTTTAACTTTTTTAAGGCCTTTTACATAGGCCAAGTTAACAAGATAGGATTGATGACAACGGTAAAATTGGGAGGCATTGAGTTGGCTTTCAATCTTTTTCATGCTTGATCGAATCATGCGGTTCTTTAAAACATTTGCCTCATCTAAGTAATAGACTTCTAAGTAATTATCGCAGGTTTTAAAACAAACCAACTGCAACTCATTGACTTTAAATTTATCTCACTGATTATCAGAGTGCAAAACCATCATCTCTTCTAGTTCGTGAGGTTTTACTGCGTTATTTTCCTGTATTTGGTTTACTATGAAAAAATTAATCAACACAATTATTCCCCATATGCCATATAAAATAATAAACTTTGGCATCAAAACAATAAACCTTGCATCAACAATGTACATGTTTTTCCAACCATTTATTAAATCATGTAATAATAAACTATAAAGCCAATTTGAAAAGGATATTAAAAACACAACGCATGCTAACCACAAAAACGCATTAATACCTTGCTGAGAATGCTGTTGCTTTTTTTTCTCAAGAAATGGGTATAAAAAATAGACAATTAATGCCATAGTTAAAGAAGAAACCACTCCGTAACTGCATAGCATCAAATGATATTCGGGAATAAAAGAATCAATTTTTATACCAAAAGGCTCCAAAAAATTAAACATCAATATAATGTGTAAACCTACAGACCAAATGAGAACGCGATTGCTGCGTGCATCTGTTTTAATTGGCATTGATATTAATTTTTTAAACACGTTTAGTGGAAAAGTATAATGACAATACAATATTAACCAAAATGCTTAAAAATACAATAGGCACAAAGTCATCGGCTGATTTGCTTTTAAGTTCGTTTATTATTAAGACTTTATTTGGATTCAAAACCAGATAAAACATTAACCGTATTAACGCCTATTTCATCCACATCGTACCCACCTTCCATCACAAACACAGTTGGCAGTTTTAATTGGGCTAAGCGTTGACCAATTTTAGTGTAATCCTCGGTTTTTAATTTAAAATCACTGATGGGATCGCCCTCAAAAGTATCAACACCCAAAGAAATTACAACAGCATCTGGTTCATAAACTGAAATCTTTTTCAATGCTTGAGACAAAGCCTCAAGCCACTCTTTTTCAACTGTACCAAATGGCAAAGGAAAGTTGTGATTAAAGTCCAAACCTTCGCCCTCACCTTTTTCTTCTGCGTAGCCAAGAAAATAGGGAAACTCCATAACTGGATCAGCATGAATCGAAATAAACATGACATCATTTCTATGATAAAAAATATCTTGAGTGCCATTTCCATGGTGGTAATCTATATCAAGAATCGCAATTTTTTTCGCTCCTTGATCAATAAAGGCTTGTGCGCAAATGGCTGCATTGTTCAAAAAACAATAGCCGCCATAAACATCTTTACTGGCATGGTGTCCCGGGGGCCTGCACAAGGCAAAAGCAACGTGCTCTCCTTCGGCAACCAATTTTTGTGCCGTTAATGCTACTTTGGCTGTAGATATCACGGCTTCATAAGTTCCGGAGGTTATTGGTGTGCCAGCATCCATCGCATAATAAGATATTTTACCGTCTATGTGTTCGGGGCAAACTTGCCTTAATCCACGCACTGGCCATACCAAAGGAAAGGCATCAATGTCACCGTGCATGCTTTTCCATTGGTCCCATGCCGATTCTAGAAAATTCAGATAATCTTTTGTGTGAACTTTTAATATGGGTTCCTTGGAAAATTCGTATGGCTCTATAACTGGCCCCAATTTTTCAGAATTAACACAGGCTAAAATCGCATCAACCCTATTTGGTTTTTCAAAACACGGCATAACTTTTCCATCATTAAATTCTCCTCTTCCATGTTGTAATCGGTGCTTGTCACTGTAAACAGTAATCATAACTATCTCATTTAATGTTTTTTACAATTT
>JBGCFT010000164.1:0-28142 GCA_045107085.1 Marinicellaceae bacterium
TCGCTTGGGTATTATTTCTTTTTAAACACAAAACAAGAAAATGAAAAGTTTAGAAATGACTTTTTTACATTTTTAAATAAACAATCACTGGAAAATCGATAACATGAAAATAACTTTAAAAATCTTGATGATAAGCACATGCCTATTTTTTTTAGTTTCTTGTGGAGAGGAGGAAGTCGCTGAAGAAAAATTGGTTCGCCCAGTTAAATACCACAAAGTCGAATTTTCAGGTGGAGATAAAGTGCGTGTTTTTAGTGGCACATCAAAAACTGATCAGGTGATTAAACTCAGTTTTAGAAGTAGCGGGGTTTTATCAGAATTAAATATTAAACTGGGACAAAAAGTAAATAAGGGTGATCTGTTAGCAAAATTAGACAATGTTCAAGCCAGGCTTAATTATGAAAATTCTATCTCTTCAAAAAACAGTTCAGAATCTAAAATGAACACTACAAAGTTAAATTTGAATAGAATTAAAGCCCTCTATGAAAAAGGTGGGTCTTCTCTCAGTGATCTGGAAGCGGCCAAAGATGCAGCCAGAAATGCGCAACAGAATTATAATTCTGCTTTGAGAAATGTTGATATTCAACAAGAACAAATTAACTATGGGTATTTATATGCCTCAGCAGATGGTGAGATTTCAGCCGTCAATGTTGAATTAAATGAAAATATAAACTCTGGACAAATAATTGGTACATTAAATTCTGGATCTCACATGAATATATCCCTAGGATTACCAGAAAGTGTTATCAATAATGTTCAATTAAATATGCCTGTCCAAGTCACCTTTTCATCACTTAATAACAAAACATTCAATGGAACTGTTTCGGAAGTTTCACCTTCTTTAGATATTAACACAGCAACCTATCCGATAATTATAGATGTTGATGATTCAAGCTCAGAAATTAAATCAGGTATGGCTGCAAATGTCACATTTAATTTTAAAGATAGCAATTCGCAAGCCAATAACAAACTTCTAGTTGTCCCATCAGTTGCGGTTGGAGAAGATTCAAACGGAAGATTTGTCTTTTTGCTCACTCAAAATGGAGAGACTGCAATAGCCACTAAACAACCCATAGTGATTGGCAAGTTAACATCAGAGGGATTTGAAGTTGTATCAGGCCTAGAAAATGGTCAACTAATTGCAACAGCGGGTTTACAAACCTTGTTAAACGACCAAGAAGTGCTCATTAAGCAAGAATACAACAAATGAATATTGCAAAAATATCCATAGAAAAAAATCGAATCACATTGGTTGTATTGGCCAGTATTATTTTGATGGGATTGGCGATGTATTCGGCCTTATCACGAGACAGTATGCCTCCGTTTACTATTCGGGTGGCATCTATTGTGTCATCATTTCCAGGAGCTAGTCCTGAACGCGTTGAACAGCTAGTGACTGATAAAATTGAGAAGCTAGCGCAAGAATTGCCTGAATTGAAAGATGTTTCCAGTACGTCTAGAACAGGGTTGTCAGTGGTATCAGTGGCCTTAAAAGATGAAGTTGACAGTAAAGACCTGCAAGCAGTCTGGGACAGATTAAGAAGAAAAATTGATAATATTGAAGGGCTGCCACAGGATGTAGAACCTGACTTAAATGATGATGGTATTGGTGATGTTTACGGTATTGTTGTTGGGTTGACTTCTGATGGCTTCAGTTATGCGCAAATGAAAGAATTTGCAGACGACATCAGAGATGATTTGATTAAAATACCTGAAGCTGCAAAAGTTTCTTTAGGCGGTTTACAAGAAGAACGGGTCTTTGTTGAATTTGATAATGCAAAACTCAATGAATATGGTTTAACATCAAATATGTTAAAAAATATTATTTCATCAACAAACATTTTGAGCTCTGGTGGAGAAATAAACTTAGGTGAAGAACGTGTCATTCTAGAACCAACTGGTAATTTCAATTCTGTAGATGATATTAGCCATATGTTAATACCAGTAGGCAATGGTGGAAGCCAGTTGGTTGAACTGGGTGACATAACAAACGTCAGAAAAGCCTATATTGACCCACCGGTTCAGATTGTAAAGTTCAATGGAAGGACCGCAGTAACCTTACATATTAACTTAAAAAAAGAAGCCAATGTTATTGGTTTAGGAATTAAAGTTGATGAAAAAATTAAACATTGGCAATCAAAATTACCTGTGGGATTGGAGTTAACACGTGTTTCATCTTTAGATACTTATATTGAAAATAAAATAGATAATTTTGTGGTTAATTTGATTCAATCTATATCAATTGTATTGCTGGTTATGTTGTTCTTCTTAGGATTTAGGACAGGTCTAATCATAGCCAGTCTAATTCCCATCGTTACTATTATGACACTGATGATAATGGGTATAATCGATATTGGGCTTAATCAAGTGACATTAGCCGCTCTGATTATGGCCTTGGGAATGTTGGTAGATAACGCAATTGTTGTGGCTGAGGCCATCATGGTGAAGATGGAAAATGGTATTAAAGCCAAAAATGCAGCCATTTCTGCTGTTTCTGAATTGTTTATGCCTCTTCTTATATCGACACTGACAACATCTGCAGCTTTTTCAGCTTTCTACATGTCGCCAACGTCCATGGGCGATATTGTCGGTCCAATTTTTGTTGTCATCACCATAGCTTTATTGTCTTCATGGATTATCGCTCTGTCCGTGATAACTTTATTCTGTTACTTTTTCTTGAAAGTTGAAGTTTCAAATACCAAATTAAGCTTGGTTGATAGAATTATTCTAAACCTAAAAGAATTATATAAAATCGTTATTTTAAAAGCATTGGTGAATAAAATTAAGGTCGTAATCCTAATTTTTACAATGTTTGTGATGTCTTTGTTTGGGTTCGGTTATATTCAGTTTCTATTTTTTCCAGACAGTGATAGAAACTTAATAACCATTGATGTCAATCTTCCTGCAGGAACAAAAGTTGAATCAACAGAAGCCATAGTTGCCTCTATTGAAACATTCATGCATGAGAACCTTAAAGTTAATAAATCACGACAAACAGGCATTGTTGATTGGTCATCTTATATTGGTAAAGGTCCAGAATCCTATGATTTAGGATATTCTCAAGAAGAGGCAGATTCCAGTTATGCCCATTTATTGATCAACACATCTTCATTTAATGTTAATAATGAAATGGTTGCCATACTTGATAAATTTACATTTGAAAAATTTCCCAATGCTGAAATTAAAGTTAGCGTTTTAGCTGGTGGTGGGGGCGGGGTCCCGATTGAAATAAAAGTATCTGGTGATAATCCTGATCAATTGGCAATTATTTCAGAATCAATAAAAAATAAACTATCGCAAATATCAGGCACTAAAAATATAAAGGATGACTGGGGGCCCAAAAGTAAAAAGTTTTTAATTAATATTGATCAATCTAGAGCCCAAGCAGCTGGAATTTCTAGCAAAGACATAGCTACATCACTAAAAACAGTATTAGATGGATTTAAAACAGGTGAATACAGAGAAGATAACAAAACCATCCCGATTATTATGCGCAGTGATTCTAATCAACAGCAAAGCTTGGCTTCACTAGAAACTCTCAATATATACGCACAATCATCTGGAAGAAGTGTGCCATTACTTCAAGTGGCTGAAATTATTCCACAATGGCAGTATTCCAAGATCAAAAGGCTTAATTTGAGACGAACAATTAATGTGACAAGCAAATTAACAGCGACAGGCAATGCCTCATTAATTACTGCAGAAATTAATCCCTGGTTACTCAATGAAATGGAGAACAATTGGCCAGAAAATTATTCTTATGAATTAGGGGGAGATGCAAAACAATCGGCTGAAAGTATGGGATCTGTTATTAGTTATCTGCCATTATCAGGCTTTATCATTATATTGTTATTGATTATTCAGTTTAATTCATTCAGGCACATGGCAATGGTTTTGTTGACAATTCCATTGGGTATTATTGGAGTGGTTATTGGTTTGCTTGTGTTTAAAGAACCTTTTGGATTTATGCCCTTTTTAGGTGTAATTTCATTGGCTGGTATAGTAATAAATAACGCCATTGTATTACTGGATAGAATTGGTATTGAACGTCAAAATCACTATAAAAATGATGCCATTGTCATCGCATGTTTACAACGTTTTCGCCCCATATTGTTAGCAACATTTACCACAGTGCTAGGCTTAATACCACTGTATTTAAGTGGAGGTGAGATGTGGGAAGGAATGGCCGTTAGCATTATGATAGGACTGCTTTTTGGTACAGTGATAACCTTAATATTTATACCAGTCTTATACAGTATATTGTATAAGGTAAATTTTAAAAAATACAAATTTAACCCAAGCTTGCTCAATAATTAATAAGGTCAGTTGGTCTGTTCTTTGATGCGAACTACTTTATTAATTGAATATTTATTCTAGCTGATCATTGGCGAAACTAATATCGCAATTTTGTAAAGCATCTAGCGCTTCGGCTTCGCTGGCATTTTGATACAACTCAGTAATTCGGTTATCATCACCGCTTAATAGCGTTAATCCATTGGCATATTCAATTGAAGTAATTGGAGTTTCTGGTGTTAACTCAAGGGAAGTTTCAAAATGTTTTAAGGCAATTGGTTTTTTAGCACCATAAGTTAACCCGCCTATCATCGCTCCAATTTTATCTATTATTTCTGCGTGATATAACCCCATGGCAGTGTGGGCTTCAGCGTGGTTAGGTTCTAATTCTAACGTAGTTTCTAAATGATTTTTAATTTTACCTCCTAAACCTTGAGACAAAGCTTTGGTGATAGAAATTCTTTGAGAATATCTTCCCATCAAAAGTGCATTGACAAATTGTACATTGGCGCATTCAGGAAGTGCGGTAGCAGCATTTTCACAAATATCCATGGATTCATTCAATAATTTAAGCACCAAGTCTTCATCTTCACACAGATAATCACAATATGCAGCCACAGACTTTGCTAAAACTACTGCTCCATGTTCTTCTAGTTCTAATCCAATTTCAGCGGCTTCTTGATAGTTGCCATTATGGTAATGCAACCAGGCAAGAGCTTGTTGATTTAGGATATGCTCATCATAACCTTCGAGACTCAAAGGATAGGCATATTGATCTCCTGCATGTAACTTGTCCCATACGCTTTCTAATTCATCTTGATTATATTCAAATTTAAAGTCGTCAGGTAGTTGTTCCCAATTTGCTATTTTCATTGTGCGTGCTCAATTTTTTTGATAATAATATTCTAACCAGAACTGATTATTTGTAAAGGAGTTATTGAGGCGTTTATGAAATCAAGTCTTTGACTAAGTGCTGATAAATAAATTGACAGAAACCAACATAACAAAAATAAATATAAGTGTCATCATAGAACCGACACGTAAAAAATCTTTTACCTTGTAACCACCTGGTCCCATGATTAAGGCGCTGACTTGATGTGTAGGCAAAATGAACGCATTGGAAGTTCCTAAAGCCACAATTAAAGCATATATGGCAGGATTGCCACCCGTTTCA
Organism: Marinicellaceae bacterium; assembly: GCA_045107085.1. GTDB lineage: Bacteria > Pseudomonadota > Gammaproteobacteria > Xanthomonadales > Marinicellaceae > NORP309. Next base: position 5,468 of record JBGCFT010000164.1, read on the forward strand.
AGGGCGATATTGATTGCCAGAGGCACCAATAATACTGTGGCGCCAACATTAGACATGACCAAACTGAAAACAGTAGCAAGAATAGCAATGGCAAATTGATAGATATATTGATTGACATCGCCTAATCCAGCTATGGTTTTTTGCGCAACCCAAGCTGCTGTGCCAGTATGCTCCATGGCATAACCCAAAGGAATCAAGCATGCCAAAAGAAAGACTGTTTTCCAACTGACTGCTCGATAAGCTTCATCAATGTGTATCACTCCCGAGATGATCATCCCAATCGCACCAGTTAATAAAGCAACAGATAATTTGAAATCAGTAAAAATAACCAAACTCAATGCCAAGCCAAAGAAGAATAAAGCAAAAGGAACTTTTTGTGGACGTTCTTGATGGGTGGGGATGTCTCCAACGATAGCGACATTTCTGCTCTTGCTAACACCCGCTTGATCTCGCCATCCACCAAAAACAACAAATGTATCACCTAAGTCCAGAGACAATGTATACATACTTTCTCCTTTGAAAATTTCATCACCACGAGAGATGGCTATGATGGTGATTCCAAATTCTTGCCTGAAATGGAAGTCGCTGAGTTTTTTACCTAAAAAACGAGATCCTGGAACAATCACAGCCTCAGAAAAGCCTGCATTAGAATCGTTAAAAGTATGTTTAAATTGTTTAAATCCATTAACAATAGTTAATTTGTATTGACTCGCAAAATTTTCAATGTCGTCAATCTTGCCCAATACACCAATGGCATTTCCTGACCAAAGATAATGTTTTCTGGATGGAGATAATTTCCTGTGACCTTCAGAGTTAAGTGCCAATATTGTGATAGAGTTGTCCATCATGGTCTCTATTTCATAAATTGACTTGCCGATTAAAGGGCTGTTTTTACCAATTATTATTTCTTTTTTAATGTTATGAATATCATATGTCTCAATAAAATAATCATCAGATTTTTGACCTGTGTTTTCATCTAACATTTCGCTTTTTGGTAACAGGAATCTGCCAAATAATAAGAAATAAAGTATGCCAGATATCAACAATGTTATCCCAATCGGAGTGACTGAAAATAAACCAAATGATTTTAATGTTTCAGCGCCTGGTGGCAAAGAACGATTTGAAGTTGCCAATAAATCATTTAATAAAATCAGTGGTGAAGACCCTACCATAGTGACAGTCCCTCCAAGTATGGCGCAAAACCCCATTGGCATTAATAAACGACTTAAAGAAATTTTTGTTTGACTGGATATGCGACTCATTACTGGAAGAAATAGGGCAGTTGCTCCTACATTTTGCATGAAACCAGAAATAACACCGACAGTACTTGAAACTACGGGAATCACAGAGTTTTCTGATTTTCCGCCAATTTTCATGATAAAACCAGCCACTTTATTCATTACACCAGTTCGGTCTAATCCTGCACCTAAAATCATGACGGCAATAATGGATAAAACCGCATTTGAAGCAAATCCATCAAATAAATGCGTATCAGGAACCAAACCAGTTAGTCCCAGAATAACTAAGATCAATATAGCCGCAACATCAATTCTGATGACTTCTGTGACAAATAAAATAACAGTGTATGACAAAATGGCCAAAACCATCATCATTTCATTGTTCAATTCTAAAGCCGCCATCTCCATGACTTATTGGTTTGTTTTGGGTTTTGACAACAGATTTTTATTCAGGTGATAGACTAAATCGTAACTGTTGTGTCCAAGATTTTGTCCCCTGCGTTCAAATTTTGTTATTGGTCTCCAGTCTGGTTTTTTTGTGAAGTCATTGTTTTTTTCAATATTTTCATAAGCATCATATTCAGCAAAAGTCTCTTGAATATGCAAGGCATATTCGTGCCAATCAGTAGCCAAATGAATACGAGACTTATGCACAAGCTTAGGTGTAATAAGTTCTATAAACGGTTTTTGAATAAGTCTTCGCTTATTGTGTCTTTTTTTATGCCAAGGGTCAGGAAAATAAATGTGTAATGCGTCAATACTATCGTTTTCAAAACAATTTTTGAGAACCTCAACACCATCATGTTGATATATGCGTATATTTTTAAGAGCATACTTCTCCATGTTAATCAATAAGTGGCCTACGCCTGGTGAATGGACTTCGATGCCAACAAAATTAATTTCAGGATACATTTGAGCAATGTGAATCAGAGATTCACCATTGCCAAAACCGACATCAAGACAGACTGGATTATTATTTTCAAATGCTGTTAATTTGTTAAATAAGCTGTTTTCTTCTAATTTATACAGAGGCAATAGCTCTTCAATGGCTCTCTTTTGACCGGCAGTTAATTTTCCTGCACGCATGACAAAACTTCTGATTTTATGTTGGATAGTTTTTGACATTTATAATATGGAATCAATTAATTTCAATGATATTTGATTTTAACCTGTCTGAATATTTAGTCAATTGTTTTATTTTATGAGTTGCAATGATCTGGAGATGATAATAAAGGTGGCTTATTCTCGATTTCATAAAGGACTAATAAAAAAGTGACTATAATTTTTTTTTGAATCTATGATTTTCTTTTTTGTATTATTTTTTTAAGTTGAAAAGACACGTGTTCACCAAAAATAAATTATTTATTTGTGCTTACCATCTTTTATACCTATACTGTCGACCAATGAAAATCAAAATTGCCACATACAATATTCACCGAGCTATTGGATTAGATAGACGATTTCGTCCAGAAAGAATAATCAGTATCTTAAAAGAAATCAATGCAGAAGTGATTTTGTTACAGGAAGTTGACGATGGTGTTCCTCGGTCTAGAGAGCTAAATTTAGCCAAAGAAATTGCCGAAGCATGTGATTATCCATACTTTGAGTTAGGCCATAACGTTACATTGAGAAAAGGCCATTATGGCAATGCAACTCTGAGCAAGTTTCCAATTGTAAATCAAAGAAATATTGATTTAACCATTGGCAATAAAAAGAGCAGAGGATGTCAATATACTCAATTAGAAATTAATTCTACCTCTAAAAAACCACATTTGAATGTTTTTAATTTGCATTTGGGGTTGTCTGCCAAGGAGAGACAAAAACAAGCAGGATTACTTTTTCGATCAAGAGAATATAGGCAAATCGAAAACAATACACCTTCGATTGTCGCAGGTGATTTTAATGACTGGCGATCTTTATTGCGTGCACTTTTTATAGAAGGCATGGGGTTTAAATGTGCAACTGATAAAACCAGATTGTTAAGAGAAGTGGCAATGAAAACTTTTCCTTCTTTTGCGCCAAGAGGTGGATTAGACAGAATATACTACAAAGGAGATTTGGAACTAATTCATGTGAGTCGATATAAAAAAAAGCTGGCAAAAATTGCCAGCGATCACTTGCCTATCATTACTGTCTTTGAGTTGTAAATAATTTAACCCTCTAAAAACAATATCCTGAGATAAAACTGCGGTGGCAGTAAAAAGGAGAAAAGGTAGCAAAACTATTGAAATAATTATACCTTGGCACGTTTTTTCGCCATATGTAAATTTTTTCAGTTTTAACAACAGGATACTCGTATTCATACTCATCGATTTTTTGATTGCTATAGGCAACCAAATTACCTGTAATAGTGACCAATCTTTTGTTAAAGGCATGGGGTTCCATAAATCCAGCTTTACAAGCAAAAAAGCGACTTGAATCTTTTGGTATCACCTTAATTGGGCGAAGGTTTTTATTTGTTTGGGTCTGTACAATTTCAAAACAGGTTTTATCTTTTCTATTTTCTGTATTAATAATCAAACCTGACCAACGAACTGGAACATTCATAGGATGTTTTTGCTTTGATCCTGCTGGAGTTAAGCTAGAATAGTCACCTTGAAGTACAGGAGGAATGGATACACATCCAGTCATAATGAAAGAGAAGCCTAGAATAAAAGTTATTTTAAAATACATAATCAAGCACAATTAGAAATTTCTAATATTATAAAGGCTATTTCTGAATCTAGTATGAATATTTTCAATAATTTTATAATTTAACATCTCATTATTGTCGTTTTGAACTGGCTCAGAAATTTAGGTTTTTTATTGGCAAGTTTCAAATAACTTGAAACTGTTGTTTATGGCTTTTTTATTAATACAAAAGGTTGGAGTTGTTGGTTTCTAATGTATAATTGCTGATTAATTATTTTATATCAAGGTGCGTTAATGAAACTTTCTTACAAAAATCATTTATTATTTATTGTGTTGTGTATTTTACCAACCCTTACCATTGCACAAACAGTAAGAATTGAAACAAATTTAGGTAATATAGATGTAGAGCTCAATTCAGAAGCTGCTCCTAATACCGTTGCTAATTTTTTAACTTACATGAACAGAGGCGATTATGATGATTCTATCATTCACCGTTCAGCTAATAATTCTGATACCTTAGCTAATTTTGTTATTCAAGGTGGAGGTTTTCATCAAAGGGAAGAAGAATTAATACCTATTCCTGCAGATGATCCTATAGCAAATGAATTTAGTTTATTGAATCAAAGAGGAACCATTGCAATGGCAAAAGCCGGCGGTTTTCCTGACAGTGCTACCAGTCAATGGTTTATTAATACGACAGACAATCCTGGTCTCGATGATCCATTAAATTCAGGTGGTTTTACAGTATTTGGTGAAGTTGTAAATGGGATGGAAATTGTTGATTTAATCGGTTCTATTAGAATATGGACAAATGCAGGAGGCAGTGATTTAAATTCTATTCCTTTACTGAGTTATCCTGGTGAAGGTTTAGTTTACGATTATGCTATCAAAGTTTCAAATATAGATTTCTTTGAACAAAGTTTTCAAATTAACTCAGGTCACAGTGGTGCTTGGTTTAATCAAAACACACCCGGACAAGGAATTTTGTTTGAAGTATTGCCAGAGTCTAATTTAGTCTTTATGGCATGGTTTACTTTTGATACAGTTGCTCCACCAGAAGACGTGACATCAATAGTTGGCGCACCTGGCCACAGATGGATTACAGGTCTAGGTGAGATAAACCAAGAAACCAACTCAATTACATTTGATTTAGCTTTAACAGCAGGCGGTTTATTTGATAACCCAACACCAGTTATGAATTCAGAGCCAAATTCCTATGGAACTTTAACTGCGACAATTAACAACTGTACTGATATGGATGTGAGTTATAATTTAACCCAACAAGAGCTTCAAGGAGATTTCTCAATGGTGAGAATTTCTGATGATAATGTTGCGCTTTGTGAAGCATTATCTTTGCAATAATAGCCATTGGATGATTAATGAAAAGTAATATCACACCAAAGTATCTGCGCCAAAATATAATTGGCGTAGATGCTCCTTTTTGCACACCTTTCGGCCAAAGATTAATGCTGTATGGTGATTACACTGCTTCAGGTAGAACATTAAGTTTTATTGAAACATACTTAATGAGATTACAGCGTCATTATGCCAATACACATACTGAAGATGATATGACTGGGCGATCAATGACTCACTTGTTACATTCTGCTGAAGATACCATTAAGAAATGTGTGAATGCTGGTGATGATTATCGAATTATTAATGTAGGTACCGGAGCCACAGGTGCAATTAATAAAATTCAGCAAATTTTAGGTATTTATCTGCCTCCAGCAACGAAAAAATCTTTAGCAGAAAATCTCAATGTTGATTTTTCTGTTAATTCAAAAAAGCTGCCTGTTGTTTTTGTTGGACCTTATGAACACCACTCTAACGAAATTTCTTGGAGAGATGGCCTGTGTGAGGTTGTCGAAGTAAGGTTGGATAATGTTGGGCATATTGACCTAGAGCATTTAGAGTCATTATTGCAACTTCCTGAGTATTTAAACCGAAAGAAAATTGGATCATTTTCAGCTGCTTCTAATGTCACAGGCTTAATATCACCTGTTAATGAAATAGCGGCTTTGTTACATAAGTATGATGCCTTGGCACTTTTTGACTATGCTGCCAGTGCGCCATATGTAACTATTGACATGTCACCAAGTGATGCAAGTGAAGAAAACAATACATGCTTAGATGCTGTGTTTATTTCCGCACACAAATTTTTGGGTGGTCCGGGTTCTTCTGGTGTTCTGGTATTTAATCAATCACTTTATAATTCTCAATTACCACCAACGGTTAGCGGAGGTGGAACGGTTAGTTATGTTGCTGAGCACATGCATGATTTTTTTGATGACATAGAAGAAAGAGAAAAAGCAGGTACACCTGGTGTTTTACAAATTTTACGTGCAGCCTTGTGCTTTAAAGTGAAAGATGAAGTGGGCGTAGATCAAATTGCAAAAATAGAACACACATGGTTAAACAAAGTTTTTACCAGTTGGAATCAACATAAATACATAGAAATATTGGGTGATTTAGACATCAATAATAGGGTGGGTATTGTTTCTTTTAACATTAAAACCCAAAGCGGAAAATATTTACACCCTAAATTCGTGACAGTATTATTGAATGATTTATTTGGTATTCAATCTAGAGCAGGGTGTTCATGTGCAGGTCCTTATGGTCATCGCCTATTAAACATCGATGAAGAAACATCTGAGGCCTATAGAAAATTAATACAAAAAGGTTTTCATGGAATTAAACCTGGTTGGTGCCGAATAGGATTTCATTATGTCATGGATGAGGCAGATGTTGATTTTATTATGCGTGCAGTTGAATTTCTTGCTGAATGCGGAGAGCATTTCTTACCATGGTATGACTTTTGTTTAAAACAAGCGTGTTGGAAACACATAGAAGATCAAGGTGAATGCCCTGAATTAAAACTAGATGATGCTTTCATAGAAGATGTTGAAAGTTCAAGTCCCATACCTTCTGGATTAAGACAGCAGTTGTACTCACAATTTATATCTGAAGCCTATACTTGGGCTGAAAAAGGAAAGAAATTGCCAAAACGCAAAACAAATTATTTTGATGAAGTTGCCCATTTAAATCAGTTTTTGGTCTGAATAATGGTTAAGCATGTGCATAAACCCTTAATAGGTGCTTTATGGATGGTTTTGGCAGGATTGTGTTTTGCAATCATCAATACCAGTAATCAATACATGAGTACAAAACTGGGCTTGCACAATACAGTTGCTGGTTTTTTTCAATATTTCATTTCATTTATAGTGATGCTACCTTGGATGATTAAAACTGGTCTAACCTCAGCATTACAGACTAACCGCATATATTTACATGTTTTGCGGGTTCTCATGGCCGTTATTGGTATACAGTTATGGTTATGGGCATTGGCGTGGCCAATTCCAATATGGCAAGCCATCGCCTTAGTCATGACATCACCTATATTCGTTACCATTGGATCTTCTTTGTTTTTAAAAGAGAAAGTGGGTTTGGCTAGATGGTTTGCAACCATGGTTGGAATACTGGGTTCATTAATTATATTGGAACCATGGAGTGATGATTTCAATGTTGCAAGCTTATTACCAGTTGCTGCTGCATTTTTTTGGGCAATATATTCGTTATTAATTCGTCATTTGTCAGATACTGAAAGTACAGGATCAATGGTTGTTTATTTATTGATTCTTATCGCACCGTTTAATTTTCTTTTGGCTTTACCTCATTTCCAAGTTCCCGATGAAACTGCTTGGTATATGTTAATGACGACAGGAATTTTATTGGCATTAGCACAGTGGTCTTTAGCCAGAGCGTATGCCAATGCTGATGCTTCATTTATTCAGCCATTTGATTTGGTTAAGCTTCCTCTAAATGTACTAGCAGGTTGGCTCGTTTTTGGTTATGTGCCACCTGGAAAACTTTGGCTTGGCGCCACGTTACTGGTCGGCGCTACATTATTTATCTTGCACCGAGAAAACAACAATAGATCCACCGAGTAAGCTGTTAACTTATTCACGGATTCTTAATTCACTGATTCTTAATTCACCGATTTTGGGTAAGATCCTAATACTTTTAATTGCGTTGTAATTCTCTCTAATAACCGCAATGCTTTGGCCAAATTCTGATCATCTTTATGTCCATCCACATCTATAAAAAAAACATAATCCCATTTCCCGAGTTTAGATGGACGCGATTCTATTCTTGTCATGCTTACACCGCATTCAGATAAAGGCTTAAGGATATGGTACAAGGCCCCTGGTTGATCTTTTGCCGCAACTAACAAGGAAGTTCTGTCATCACCACTTGGGGTTAAAATTTGTTTTCCGATGACTAAAAATCGAGTAGAGTTATCGGCTCGGTCTTCAATGGCTTTATGAAGAATATCCAGTCCGTACATGGTGGCAGCACTTTCACCTGCTATGGCAGCAGCATTTTCTGTAAATTGAGCTCTTTTTGCGGCTTCTGCATTCGAACTGACAGCTATACATTCAGCATGGGGGATATTTTCATTAATCCAACCTCGACATTGAGCCAAAGATTGGCGGTGAGAAAACACCATTTCAATTCCTTCTAAGTGTGAGGTGCGGCTCATGAGATTATGGTGTATGGGTAATTCAAGTTCTCCGCATATTTTTAGAGGAGATGATAAAAACATATCTAGAGTGTTGTTAACAGAACCCTCTGTAGAATTTTCAACAGGAACCATTCCAAAATCAGCGATTCCAGCTTCTACTTCTGCAAAAATACTATCAATACTGGTCACAGGCATGGCAGAGACTGAGTGGCCAAAATATTTATATGTTGCCATTTCTGAAAAAGTACCTTGTGGTCCAAGAAAAGCAATATTTAATGGTTTCTGTTGGGCCAAACAAGCTGACATGATTTCTCTAAATAATCGAATCAATGTTTCATCTTTCAATGGTCCATTGTTTCTAGATTTAACCGCTCTTAGTACTTGTGCTTCACGTTCTGGACGATAAAAAGCACCTCCAGTTTCAGATTTAGCTTTTGTTTGTGCCACATGTGTAGCAATACCAGCACGCTTGGAAATTAGTTCCTGGATGTTGGAATCTATGCTATCAATTTCTTCTCTTAATTTAGATAGGTCTATCGAATTGTCTTTAGACATGGTTTTTCTCAAATTTTTGCATGAATGCAATTAATGCATTGATGCCAGCAATTGGCATGGCATTATAAATACTGGCACGCATCCCACCTACTGCTCTGTGACCTTTAATGGCTTTAATACCTGCAGCTTCAGCTTGTTGAATAAATGTTTCGTTCAAATTTTCATCTGATAATAAAAACGTAACATTGACATCAGAACGGTTTTCAACTTTTACATTGTTTGAATAAAATTGGCTATTATCAATATAATCATATAATTTTGTGGCTTTATCTTTATTCCTCTTGGCAATGGCCTCTAATCCACCCGTATTCTTCATCCACTTTAAAACTAAATTCATCACATACCAAGGGAATGTTGGAGGTGTGTTCCACAATGAATCGTGTTTGGAATAAGTGCGATAATCCATCATTAAAGGCAGTCCAGAGGGTGCTTTATTTAAGATTGATTTTTTTATTATGACAATTGTGATGCCTGCAATACCAAGATTTTTTTGTGCGCTGGCATATATTAAGTCATATTTATTGATATCAATCGGTCTTGTCATTAAATCAGACGTCATGTCACAAAAAATTGGGATGCCATGAGTCTCTGGAATTTGATGCCATTGAACACCTTCTAAGGTTTCATTGGTTGTATAATGAAAATAATCAAAACTGTTATCTAGTTGTGACATATCATAATCAGGAATTGCCGTGTAAATTTCGTCCTGTTTGTATGGCATCAATGGACGTGCATTACAAAATTTTTGTGCTTCTATTATGGCAGATTTACCCCAATGCCCGTGCACAAAATACATGGCTTTACCGGTTAAACTTGAGAAGTTCATTGGCATCATTGAATACTGCAATCTGGCTCCGCCTGGAGTCATTAAGATGTCATATTCTTCAGAAACATTCAGTATTTCTCTGATTAAAGAATCAGTTTCTTTCACAAGATTGCGAAATAATGGGCCACGGTGAGATATTTCCATTACTGAAGAGCCAGATCCTTTCCAATTGGGTATATCATCTATTATTTGTGCTTTTACTGTTTCAGGAAGCATTGCTGGGCCGGGGGCGAAATTATAGATTTTTTTATCGTTTATATTCATAATTTTATAAATTTGTGAGAACTAAAGTATGCATTAATGTTCTAATGTAATCTAATTGATAGCATATTTTGGATAATAACATGAAATTTAGAAATATCATTAAAGAGAATGAAGTGACTGATGAAAAACTTTATAAATCACGTCGTCAATTCATTAAATCTGCATCTGCTTTAACAGCAGCTTCTTTATTGGGTCAAAATGCTGCCAGTGCCTTCGAAATTGGAAAGCATGAGAGCTTTAGTAAGTACAATATAGGTAATGGTGATATAACTGCAAAAAAATATGCCTCTACTTACAATAATTTCTACGAATTTAGCACATCAAAAAATGGTCCTCATACGATGGCTCACACACTCAAACCTGAGCCTTGGAAAGTTGAAGTTTCTGGACATGTGAAGAAACCAGGTACTTTTGATTTAGATGATATCGTCAAAAATCAAAATTTAGAAGAACGAATATACCGTTTTAGATGTGTAGAAGCTTGGTCCATGGTTATTCCTTGGTTGGGTTTTAAATTATCTGACTTAATCAAACAATTTGAACCCACTTCAAAAGCTAAATATGTTTATTTTGAAACATTGTATGATCCTAAACAAATGCCTGGGCAAAATAGAAGAACCATTCCTTGGCCTTACAGAGAAGGATTAAGAATGGACGAGGCTATGAATGAACTGGCATTTATGGCTGTTGGTATGTATGGAGATAAATTACCTAATCAAAATGGTACGCCATTGAGATTGGTTGTTCCATGGAAATACGGTTTCAAAAATATTAAGTCCATTGTAAAGATTCAATTTTTAGAAGAGGAACCTATTAATTCATGGCAACAAATTGCCAGCAATGAATACGGTTTTTACGCAAATGTAAATCCAAATGTTGACCACCCAAGGTGGTCGCAAGCCACAGAACGTCGAATAGGATCTGAATTTTCACTTTTTAATTCTCGTATTGATACTCTGATGTTTAATGGCTACCAAGATTATGTTGCAGATATGTATAAGGGCATGGATTTAAAGAAATATTTCTAAAGTTTCTTAGTTATTCCCAATCGACTTGATTTAATTCATATCAGAGAGCATTGCTTGATTCAGGAATCAAGATGAGTCTACTATTATTTAACAAAATGGGACTGGATTATTAGAATGCAGTAAATCATTTACAGTTATTGTGTCTTTATAGTATTATGCTGATTATGAGTCAGTCATTACAAATTATAATTACTTTAAAGAAAACCTTGAAAGCCAAAGGCATAAAATACATCGATGTAGCTAATCATTTATGCATATCAGAATCGAGTATCAAAAGACAATTCACCCAAGGAGATATCTCTTTAAATAGACTTGAGAAAATTTGTGATTTATTAAGTTTAGATATTTCCGACCTATTAGAGCTGGTGCAATTAGAAAGCATGCAAATTGAGCAGTTGACAAATCAACAAGAAAAACAAATTGTCTCGAACACCAAATTGATGTTGTTAACCGTTTTGGTTTTAAACAACCTTTCATTTGATGAGATTTATGAAATATATGATTATGAAAAACCAGAACTCATCAAACTATTATTACAACTAGAAAAACTCAGATTAATTCAATTAAAACCTGATAATAAAATTAAAACTTTAATCAGTAGAACGTTTGAATGGCAAAAAAATGGACCCATTCAAAGATATTTTGAAGCCAATATTCAAGATGATTATTTTAATTGTCAATTCGATAGAGCAGGTGAAATAAGAATTGTAATTAATGGAATGATTTCTAAATCTTCAGCACAAACAATGCATACTAAAATTAAACAACTATCCAAGAGCTTTAGTGATTTTGCTTACAAAGATCAGAACATTGGCCTGCAACAACGTTATGGTTCCACGATGGTATTGGCTTTTCGTCCATGGGAGTTACCTGAATTTGGTAAATTTAGACGTTTAAAAAATAACAAAATATTCAGATGATGAAGATAAGATGACAACTTATGTATTGGGAGATATTCAAGGCTGTTTCGACGCACTTCAAGAATTATTAGAGACTATTTGTTTTAACCCTCAAAAAGACAAGTTGATTTTTTGTGGTGATTTAGTTAATAGAGGTGGACAATCATTAAAAGTTTTGAGGTGGGTTTATGCGCATCAAAAATGTTGTCAGGTTGTTTTAGGCAATCATGACTTGAGTTTATTGGCTCAATATTATCAGCCAAAAAAAAGAAAAAAAGGTAATAGAGAGTTCAAACAAATATTTCAGGCAAAAGATTGTAATGTTCTGATGCATTGGTTAAGACATCAAAAAATTCTCATTCACAGTAAAAAACACAATAAAGTCATTGTGCATGCAGGTATTTATCCTAAATGGAGCTTAAAAAGGGCGAAAAAAGAAGCTTCGAGGTTGGAAAATATCCTACAGAACAAACATATAAAATTCTTTAAACACATGTACGGAAGCAAACCCAATCATTGGAAAAAATCACTTAAAGGACATGATAGAACACGCTTTGCAGTGAATAGTTTTACAAGAATGAGGTTTTTATTTAAAAATTCAGGACTTAATTTTAATGCAAAAGGCAGTCTGTATTCACACCCAAAACTTATTGGTTGGTTGAATTATCCTCGAAAAATAAAATTCAAACCGCAAATTATATTTGGTCATTGGTCATCATTGGGCCTATTTGCCAGTAAGTCTGCTGTGTGCATTGATTCAGGCAAGGTATGGGGAAGAAAATTGACAGCCTTAAAATTAACCAAGGCACGAATTAAATCCTTTAAAAAATCAAAACATATTGTTCAAACATAGACTTTTCATTTAACATACACCCATGAAAATATTTGCCCCTGTCAGCATAGGAAACTTCTCAGTTGGATTTGATTTGTTAGGCTTAGCAATAACGCCGATTAATGGAGAACTATTAGGAGATGTTGTTTCAATAAAGTCCTCAGAAAAATATCAATTAACGTGTTCTGGCCCTTATGCAGATGTCTTACCAAAGAATAGTGAAGCTAATCTAGTGACTCTGGCCCATGATAAATACATGCAAAAAATGAAACAGCGAGGTAAATCGGTAACTCCAGTTTCATTACATTTGGAAAAAAGATTACCTGTTGGTAGCGGTTTAGGCTCTAGTTCTTCATCTGCTGTTGCTGCCTTATATGCTTTAAATAAATTTTTTGGAGAGTCTTTAAGCATAGATGATTTATTATTGTTAGCTGGTGAGCTTGAAGGAGAGGTCAGTGGTTCAATTCATTACGATAATGTAGCACCTTGTTTGCTTGGAGGACTTCAGTTGATGACAGGTGTTGAGCACCATCCTTGTGTTTCTGTGCCATTTCCTGAGTCTTGGCAATTAGTTGTGAGTTATCCCGGCATTAAAATAGCCACAAAAGAAGCCAGACAAATATTGCCCAATGTATTAAATTTATCAACAAGTATAAAATTTGCTCAAAACTTATCAGTTTTTGTGCATGCTTTAAACTCTGAAGATCAAGTATTGGCAGCTTCAGTACTTTTTGATGTCATTGCAGAACCCACAAGAAAATCTTTAATACCTGGTTTTGAAAGTTACAGAGATTTTTCTAAAAGCATGGGTGCTTTGGCTTTTGGTATCTCAGGTTCTGGTTCAACAGTTTTCGCAGTAACCAATAGCCTTTCAATTGCCAATAAAATCCAACAGTATGCTTTAAATAAATTTTGTCAAAAAGGTGGTTTTAGTCATATTTGTAAAGTTGATAATTTTGGAGTCAGACAAATAAAAGACATAATGAAAGAAGCTTAAATAATAGAAAAAATAACCAAATAAAGAAAAATTCATGAAATTACATAATTTAAAAATTCCTTCTCAAAAAGTAAACTTCAAACAAGCTGTTATAGAAGGGATAGGGCAAGAAAGAGGCTTGTTTTTTAAAAAACAATTCCAACCATTAGAAAACTTAGATGAAATTTTATCAATGGATTTTGTCGAGCGCAGTTGTCACATTATTTATCATTTAATTGAAAAGGAATTACCATTTGAGCAAGTGAAACAAATGGTAACAAAAGCATTTGATTTTGATATTAAAATGGTGGATATTTCAGATGATATAGCTTGTTTAGAACTATTCCACGGACACACGCTAGCATTCAAAGATTTTGGTGCTCGATTTATGGCCCAGTGTGTAGATGCGTTTAATGAAAAAAAACACGTCACTATTTTAACTGCAACTTCAGGTGATACAGGCGCTGCTGTTGCCCATGCTTTTTATAAAATCCCTGGTATTAATGTTAAAATTCTATATCCAAAAGGTAAAATTTCTAACTTACAAGAAAAGTTATTTTGTACTCTTGGTGAAAACATTGAAACCTATGCTGTTGAAGGCGATTTTGATGACTGTCAGCGTATGGTCAAATCCGCATTTGATTCACAAGAGATTCGAAATAAACACAATTTAACCTCTGCAAATTCTATTAATATTAGTCGTTTATTGGCACAAGTGTGTTATTACTTTGAGATTGTGCACAAATATTATGATGACAATCTTGTTGTTTCTGTACCCAGTGGTAATTTTGGTAATTTAACTGCAGGCTTGATTGCTAAGCAAATAGGGGCACCAATTAAAAGATTTGTGGCAGCAACCAATGCAAATGACACAGTTCCGCGTTATTTAATTGAAAAAACATGGTCGCCAAATAAAACTGTTGAAACGGCTTCAAATGCAATGGATGTCAGCAATCCAAGTAATTGGCCAAGAATAATGTCCTTATTTAACAATGACTTAAATGAATTAGCTAATGTAGTATCTGCAAATATAAAATCTGATGATGAAACCTATATTGCAATGAAAGAATTACAAAAATTGGGATACATAGCTGAACCACATACTGCCATTGCTTATTCTGCTCTAAAAGATGGTTTGAAAGAAAATGAACAAGGTGTGTTTGTTTCAACAGCTCACCCAAGTAAATTTCTTGAAACAGTCGAAGAAATTCTGACTCTTAAGTTAGAGTTGCCTGAAGCCTTAGATAAGGTAAAAAACAAAACCAATTTATCCAAAACTATTACCAATGATACAGGAAAATTTAAGACTTACCTGTTAAAATAATGCCAATCAATTTTAAAGAGAAATATTATGAGTAATGTAAGAAAAATCCATCCAGAACAAAACTTTCCAATTAAAACGGCTGTCATAGGTATTATGGTATTATTGTTGCTATTTTTGGCTTCAAAATCCTATAAAACTGTTCCCGTAGGGCACGTTGCAGTTGCAACAATCTTTGGTAAAATCGTAGATGAAAGTTATCCAGAAGGTTTACATTTTCCTGTCAATCCTTTGTATGAGTGGCATGAATTTGACGTGCGTGAAAAATCACATAAAGAGCAAGCACAAGTGCCTTCACAAGACCAATTACAAACATCAATAGATGTCAGCGTTCAATATCGCTTAAATGGGGCAAATGTTTCAACCATGCTTCAAACTACTGGTGGTATGCAACAATTGCTTGATGTTCAGTTGGTTCCTAAATTACGTTCGTTATTACGTGAACAAGGTAAAACCATTAAACGTGCAGAAGATTTCTTTTTAGAAGAAACCCAAGATAAACTTCAAACCGCCTTATTATCAGGATTACAAGAATATCTGGAGCCTAAAGGTGTTAATGTTTCAGCTGTTTTGATTCGTGACATTACCTTGCCTGCTTTTATTACTAAAGCCATTGAGTCTAAAAAAGAACGTGAGCAAGCAGTAGAAAAGCAAAAAGCGGAATTAGAAAGATTCAGAACTGAACAACAACAATTAGTAGCACAAGCAGAAGCCCAAAGAAGTGCAGCTGAAGAACTGGCACAGCAAAAAATTATCTTAGCAGATGCACAAGCCTATGAAATTAAAAAGATTAATGAAGCAGTAGGGAAC
Organism: Marinicellaceae bacterium; assembly: GCA_045107085.1. Classification (GTDB taxonomy): domain Bacteria; phylum Pseudomonadota; class Gammaproteobacteria; order Xanthomonadales; family Marinicellaceae; genus NORP309. Next base: position 21,373 of record JBGCFT010000164.1, read on the forward strand.
AATCCAAGTTATATAAAATTACAATCATTAGAAGCTTTGAAAGCTATTTCGAAAGACCCAGCTTCAAAAATATACTTCATGGATGGTGATTCAGCTCAACCACTTCCATTGATGCATCTTTCTGATGAGCGTAAGTAATACTGACATAATCTGATATATGAAAAAACTGACAGATTTAAAAGTAAGATTTGTTGGGGCAGGGAACATGGCAACCAGCCTTATTGGTGGGTTGATTAACCGAGGTTTTCTGCCTTCTCAGATTACAGCAAGTGATCCCGGCGGTCACCAAAGACAAAACGTCACTGAAAAATTTGGCGTACAAACTTTTCATGACAATAATGCCCATTTTGGGATTCCTGATGTTGTAGTTTTTGCTGTAAAACCTCAAATCATGAAACAAGTCACTTTGGATGTTGCTCAAAGTATAGCCAATACTGGTGCTTTAGTTATTTCCATTGCAGCTGGCATTAAGGTTGAACATTTACAAAAATGGTTATCAAAAGATACTGCAATCGTGAGAACAATGCCCAATACACCAGCTTTGATTGGAGAAGGTGCAACTGGCTTATTTGCGAATGAATTTGTTAATGATGATCAGAAAAGATTAACAGAAGGCATAATGGACTCAGTAGGAGTTTCTCATTGGGTCGATGAAGAAAACAAGATTGATGTCGTCACGGCATTATCCGGTAGTGGCCCCGCTTATTTCTTTTTGTTTATGGAATACATGCAAAATACCGCCATTGAAATGGGTTTAACTGCTGAAGTTGCTGCAAAATTAACCGAGCAAACAGCCCTTGGATCTGCTATTTTAGCGCAAAGAAGTTCTGATGATGTTAGAGTTTTACGGGAAAAAGTAACATCACCTAATGGAACAACAGAAGCTGCTTTAAAGTCATTTGAAAAAGATGACTTAAAACATACAATAGAACAGGCTTTAAATGCTGCGAATCAGCGATCTAAAGAATTATCTGATGAATTTTCATGAAGAGAGTACACCTGGCAATCTATGATAAAAAAAATGCAGGAATAGCCAGCGCAGCACTGCACCTCAAACCAAATGAAATTATTCTTTTACACAGAAAGCAACATGATATTGAAGGCATAAAATCAGTTTTAAATTCAAGAGGAATCAAATGCCAAAGTCAAATGGTTTCATTTGATCCCAAGCAAATTCGAATTATTCTTAATCACATTTTCAAAGAAAATCTTGAAAATGATCTTGTTTTTAATGCATCTTCAGGCTATAGAATGATGGTATTAGTCACTTTGGAACAATTTACCAACCAAGGAAAACAAGCCTTTGTTGTAGATAAATTCACCAATGAATTACATTGGCTTCATCCCAGTGATAAATCACCAGATTTAATAGATTCTCAACTTAAAATATCAGAATATTTAAAACTTTTTTCATCACAAGTATTAAATAAAGGTAAAACCCAACCAGAATCCAATAATAAACAAGAGTTAACCCATTGGTTGATTGACAACATTGAAAGTTTTGGCAGTTCTTTGGCTGCTATGAATCATATAGCTATGAGAGCTGACATAAATTTAAAGTTCCATATGGATAAAAATTATGCCAGAAAAAAATTTTTACAACAAATTCTAATGCGATTTGAAGCTGTAGGATTGCTTACTATTCAACACAATACTATTCTCTTTAAAAACGAAGAAAGTCGCTTTTATTGCAATGGTGGTTGGCTTGAAAATCACGTATTCACAAGTCTTTATCACATGAAGAAAACGAGAAAATCAATCAGTGATGTAGCAACAGGAATGGAAATTGTCCGAGCACAGGGGACTGTCAAAAATGAAATAGACGTGATAGCTATGGTTAATAATCGATTGCATTTGATTGAGTGTAAAACTCGAAAATTTACGACTAAAAACCATGCAAATACGCCTGGAGCAGCTGCAATTTATCGATTAGATACATTAAAAGAATCATTGGGAGGTAACTCGGGTAAAGCCATGTTAGTTAGTTATCAAAAAATCAGTAGATATACTGAACAACGTGCCAAAGATTTGGATATTTATTGTTGTTCTTTTACTCAACTCAAACAACTTAAAGAACATCTTTACAAATTTATAGACTCAAAACACTAATAAACTTATTGACTATTCTTTATTAATAAGAAAATACTTAGATTAACTTCTTACATCACTGAAATTCATTCTATCTCATGTTTTTTATTTTTATTACCATCAATTTAAAATGTTGTTTGTATCTTAAATTTTCAATAATATAACATTCCTAGTTCTAAAATATATTTATTTTAATTAAATGATAATGATTCTCATTAACACTTTGACATTGAGAATCATTATCAATAGAATAGCGTTTTTTAACAAAATATTTTAATCACATGACTCAACCTTTTAACAAATCTGTCAGAGCGGCTGTTCTTTCTGGATTAATAACAATCTCCCCACTTGCATTTTCAGAAAATATTCAAAGTAATGAAAACAATGACAATCAAGAAGAGCAATCACAATTAGAGAATATAACAGTCATTGGCAAAGTTCTGTATTCTGATCAAATCAATGCTGTGAAAACACCAACACCCATTATTGATGTTCCTCAAAGCCTTACTATTATCACTTCTGAAGATATAATAGACCGAGGTTATTCAAGTATAGGTGATATTATAAATTACACAGCAGGAGTCAACAATACTCAAGGAGAAGGGCACCGTGATGCGGTGGTTTTCCGTGGTGTAAGATCGACTGCCGATTTTTTTGTGGATGGGGTGCGTGACGATGTACAATATTTTAGACCGCTTTATAACTTAGATCAAGTAGAGATATTACGTGGTCCAAATGCATTATTATTTGGCAGAGGCGGCACGGGTGGCATCTTAAATAGAGTCACTAAAAAAGGCATTGTAGGTGAATCTTTTACAGGTTTACAAACCAGTGTTAATAGTTTTGGTGGGTTCAATGCATGGGTTGACCGAAATTTTTCAAGCAACGATAAAGTAGCCTTCAGAATCAATGCGATGGTCGAAAGCTTAGAAAATCACCGCAATTTTTTTGATGGAGAACGCATTGGGGTTAATCCAACGGCAAAATTTATCCTATCTCCAAAAACTACCATAGACTTGTCATATGAATATGCAGATCACCAAAGATTTATCGACAGAGGAATACCAACAGGAGAAGATGGACGTCCTGTTGATGATTTTGAAGACATTGTATTTGCCGATCCAGAATTAAATACAACCGAATTACAAGCGCATCTGCTGCGCCTGAGAGTTCAGCATGAGTTTGCAGATAACATAAAAGGTAATTTTAATGCTTTCTATGGCGATTATGATAAGCTTTATCAAAACTTCTATGTCTCAGCCTATGATCAAATAAACACCCCTGATGTGGTTACTTTAGATGGTTATGTTGATACCACCCAAAGAAAAAATCTTATCTTATCTGGTAATTTAATTGCCGAACTTGATATTGGTAACGTCCACCATACATTAGCAACAGGTTTTGAGTTCATTAATACTTCATCAAATCAAGATCGATATAATTCCTTTTGGGATACAACAATGGATGATAATGAAGTGTTTTTTATCAATCAACCCTTGGATTTATTCGGTGGATCAGGAATAAATGCCTCTGGCAATGCAACCATTAATAGTTTTAACACGGATTTGAATGATGACACCCATGTTGATTTAGATGTCGTCTCATTTTTCATCCAAGATGAAATACAGGTTACAGAAAACTTTGATATTGTATTGGGTGCGCGTTTTGATAGTTTTGACATAGATGTTTTTAATGTAAAAGACAATGATAGACGCTCTAGAAAAGATGAAGAGATTTCACCTCGCTTTGGTATGATTTATAAACCGCAAGAAAATATTTCAATCTATGGCAGTTACAGTGAATCATTTTTACCAAGAAGTGGCGAACAATACGCAAATATTAATGGCGATAATAACGAATTAGACCCAAATACTTTCAGTAACCAAGAAATTGGTTTGAAGTGGGACTTTAATTACGGATTAAGTTTAACAGCATCTGTTTTTGAAATAGAGCAGAGTTCACCACAGGTGGCAGATGAAGATCCAGAAACATTGGATGTTATTGATTCTGAAATTGATGGTTTTGAATTACAGCTAACAGGAAGAATCAATGATAACTGGTTTATATCAGCAGGATACAGTCATCTTGATGGACAGCAAGTTAATAGATCAGGGGTGACTGACTTGCGCCCAAGAGAATTGCCAGAAAATATTTATTCATTGTGGAATAACTTTAACATAAGCCAAAGAATTGGCTTAGCCATTGGTGTCATGCACCAAGATGAAAGCTTTATTAATAACAATAACAGTGCAATACTCCCGAGTTATACTCGCTTTGATGCTGCGGCTTATTATGACTTTTCTGAATCGCTTAGAATACAAGTTAATCTAGAAAACTTAACAGATGAACTGTATTTTCCAACATCTCACAGTACACACCAAGTTTCAGTTGGTGCGCCATTCAATGCTAGTTTAACTGCCAATTGGCGTTTCTAACAAATCATTATGACTCATTAACAATCACAAAGTGAAATACCTTTGTGGTTGTTATTCATTTCTCTTTTAATAATCAATATTGTTGTTTAATTTGGCACTGTTTTGTTTCACACAACGTATTATCTAGTAAGTATTATTATTGAGAAAAAATATGTATAAATTATTAATTGTTTCGCAGTTACTTCTGCTTTCATTGACCAGTTTTGCTCAAGATCAACGAGGAATAAGTATTGATGAACGTAAAATTTTTCCATCTCAAGACATAGACAGTTTTGGTGGCACTGTTAGTGTCTCTGGAAACCGTGCTTTGGTCGGAGGCAACAGAGGTGGTCCTGTTAATGGAGCAGGTGCTGCCTATATTTTTGAATTTGATGGCACCAATTGGAACGAAACAGATTTATTAACAGCTTCTGATTTTGATTTTGGTGATGAATTTGGAACAGCTGTGAGCTTATTAGGTAATAGAGCTGCGATAAGCGCTACTGAAGATGAAAATGGCAAAGGTGCTGTTTATATTTTTGAATTTGATGGCAATAATTGGGTTGAAACAGCAAAAATCACATCAGATGATAGCTTAGAAGACGACAATTTTGGTTTTTCACTGAGCTTATCTGTAGATAATGTCATGATAGGTGCACCATTTCATAACAGATCAGAAAGTCCTTTAGATGCAGATACTGGCGCTGCATATATTTATAACTTTAATGGCACAATTTGGCAGCAAGCCATCAAATTAAGCCCCAATTCAGATGTCGGAGCTTTATTTGGAAACTCAGTGAGTTTATCAGGAAATAGAGCGGTCGGCGGTGCACCAAATGATGGAATACTGAGCGGAGAACCAGGCGGCTCAGCTTATGTTTATCAATTCAATGGTACAAATTGGATAGCAGATGGAACTCTCAAACCATCAGATGTCATGGATACCACAGGCTTTTTTGGACACTCAGTTGATGTTTCAAATAATAGAATAATTGTCGGTGATTACATTCGATCACAAGCCTATATTTATGAAAGACAAAATAACTCATGGAATGAAACTGAGATAATTGCAAAAGGTGGTGATGCATTTTTTGGATATTCTGTTCGCCTGTTTGGTGATACGGCTTACATAGGTGAACCCAATGATGATAACCTTACTGGTAAAGTATATAGATACAGCAGAAACGGGCAAGATTGGGCAGAAAATTTAATGTTCACTGCATCTGACGGCATGCAAGCAGACTCTTACGGGTTTAGCTTAGATTTTGATGGCAGTAATCTTATTATAGGCGCACCAGGGGGCAATGAAAATAATTCAAGTAGACCAGCTGCTGCTTATCTTTATAACTTTGATTCTATTTTTAAAAATGGATTTGAGTCTATTTTAAATTAATGATAAGAACCTTTACTCGAGCCGAGGTCATATAGAATGATTCAAATTGTAAATTTGTTATAATTCTGTGAGTAATCACCTGGAAAATTATTATAAGATGGAAGACTATATCTTGCCATTAATTTTTTTCCAGGACTAGCTCATGAAAACTCAACTGACCAGACAAGACCATTTTTTTCTTATTTTATTAAGTTCAATCACATTGATATGGAACACAGCAGTCCATGCAGGTGGCGTGCCGAATCAACACAATATAGCCATTAATGAAGTTTTCTACAAAGGCAATGCTAATGAAGATTGGATAGAATTAATCAATAGAGGATCTGAAGCAGTAGACATCAGTGGTTGGTTATGGTGTGCACGATTTGATTATCCTTCTATTGAAGTTTCTCATATTCTAAGTGGAAACAATGATTTAAACCTTGAACCAGGTGAGATAATAGCATTATCTGCAACAATCGATTTAGATGATGAGGCATCAGATTTAGGTTTATATGTTTCTGGCCCTTTTATTAGTACAACCAATATGGTTGATTTTATTCAGTGGGGAACCTCAGAGGACATAGGCAGACCTGATATTGCTGTTAGTAAAACTATTTGGTTAGAAATATCTGAGGGTGTTTATGACTTTGTTCCAACGTCAACAAATACTCAAAGTGTTAGTTGGTGTGGTTCAGAATCTGGCAATAACCCACTTTTTACAACCAGTTTAGATTTTTATAATGGTAACCAAACACAAGGTTTACCCAACTCATTACTCAACTGTGATTTAATCTTTCACAATGGATTTGAATAATACTCTATGTTCTAATATTCATAGAAGCCTTGTCTTTTAAGACTTTAATACTCTTGACACATCGCAGCTTCAATGAGGC
>JBGCFT010000165.1:0-14562 GCA_045107085.1 Marinicellaceae bacterium
TCTGGATTTGATTAATATACAAAATTCAAACAATAACAGTGCTATCCCGTCTCCTGTAAACTAATAAATTAAAGGACTTTCATTTTAGAAAAAGTTAACAAAATAAATTCTTTGTGACCAAATGATTGATTTTTGACAAAATTCTTCCAAAATCTTATAATGATAATAAAAAATATCGGGGAGTTAAAAATGAAACTAAATAAAAAAATCATGTTTGCCTTAATTAACATTCTATTTGTAGAGGCATCAATGGCACAAACTTATACCGTTAGTACAGCCAATTTTACTGAAGTTTATGGTGTTTATTCTCAAAATAATAATATCAGTGGAACATTCACAACTAATCTTGCGATCACTCCGAACTCAGCAGTAATGGATATCAAAGACAATGTAATTGCTTATAATTTCACTGACGGTGTGCAAATGTTAGATCAAACAAATTCAATCATTTTGTTTTTTTCAGCTCAGGTCAATGAATTGAATGAATTAACAGGATCTGGCATTACTATTTGGAGAGCGCCCATAACCACAGTACCCGATGGAAATGTCGGAGGTATGGATATTTATATTAGCCAAGAATTTTCGCAATTCTTTGGTTTTCTCGATGGCGAATGCAAAGATAACAGCGGCCCTGGTGGTGAATGTATGCTATCTGTGTCCACAAATACCAATTCTGGTAGTTATGTTTTTATCGATTTTATATTCCAGCATGGATTTGAATTATTTTAGTAATTCTTGAAATCACTGTTCAATTTTTTTTGCCCTCTCTGATGATTAAAAAAACTCTTTAAATCAATTATCATTCAATGACCAACACTCGGATTAAATATGTGTGATTTTGTATTTATAGTTTTTTGATTTAAATTGTGTTTATAGCGTGATATAAATTAAAATATAATATCGAGGGCGAGAATCCCTTATTCATACTAACCTATTGATATAGAATAGATATGTATTATTTTATATTTATTTATACCAAGGATTATACCAATTATTCTATTACGCCTTTACTATTAATTTGTTCACAATTAATAGGATTAAAGGCTGTCGTAAAGCCATTTTTAATTAATTTATTATAAACTCTAAATGACAATTTATTTGATGCTTCATACTCAGCTTGTTAGTTAAATATTAATCTGCGTTAAAACTCTTTAATAATTCTAAAGCCAAATATCCTGAAGATTTTCCAATGCCTTTGCAATGGGATGAAACTTTAGGAAATATTTCATTAAATTCATCAATTTCTATCAACTTATTAGTTTTATAGTTTGCCATAATGTCAATATCATAGAATTGTTTATCAAATGTCAACCATGTAGCAAGCCATTGATTTCCAAATTGTTCTGGAATAGAAGTTAAAGATATAACAATTCCATTATCAAAATTTAAATTATGCTTTTTTAAAACATCCAATAACCATGGATAATTATTTGAATTTTCCATTATATTTTCAGCAATTTTTTTCATCTTTAAATAATCTAATTGATTTTGTTGCTGTACATTTTTATTTTTTATTTTGCTTAAATCTTCAATTTTCATGGTTGTATTTGTAATAAATTATTGTGAGTCAACTATATAACTTTTTAAAAGCGAATATACTTCACGGGAACAAACTCAGTTAACCAAACACCATTGTTAGACAGATAGAACAACAAACCATCCTCATGCATTTTTTTCGAGTTGATTGTTAACACAATGGGTTTACCGTGTCTTTGACCAACCGATACAGCAGTTTCATGTAGTGCTGATAAATGTACATGTTGCCTTTGTTTCTTAATCAAACCTAGTTCTTTAATAGACTCAATAAAACGTGTTGCAGTACCATGATACAAGGTATCAGGTGGAGTTGTTGGTTCTAAAGCAAGTTCAATGTCTACAGAATGTCCTTGATTGGCTCTAATGGATAAACCGTCAGCAGAATAAGCAAAGCGTTGTTTGTCATTAGTAAAAACCACTTCATCAAGTAAGGATTTGTTTAGGTTTTCTCCATTTTTATTAGCTGCATCTATCAATTCATCAACTGTGATCCAACCTTCTTTATTTAATTGAATTCCTATCGCCTCTGGTTTATGCCTAAGTACATAACTTAAAAACTTACTTATCTTGTTTAATTCTGATTTCATATTATTAATCAATTAATTGTTTGCATATGTTTTCAAAGAAAATTGAATAATATCATTGGATTTTTTATTTAACTTATCGCTATGTTTCTCATACAATGTTTTTATAGTTCTAATCTGCTTTATGGTTGGTTGATTCAGAACTCTATTAAAATCGCTATTCCAAAAGTAGATTTCATTCTGTATTTGTTTTAATTCTATAGATTCAATTGAATTGTCATTATCTAGTAAGTTTAATGAGAAAATTAATCGTTCCCATTTATTCATTCTTTTCAAAATGCTGGCGCAAGATATCAGTGAATGATAGTGATGACTTGTCTCATATAATTTTAATAATTCATCAGCAGACAATATTATATTGATTTTTGCAGCTAGTCTTGATGCTTCTTTAGCAACTTTTGGAGATTCATCAACCAGGCTTTTTAATACAATATTCTCGGCATCCAAACCTTTTAATCTTGTGATTGTGGATAAGCAGTTCCTTCGGATTGAAGGGAAGGGACTAGATAGTAATTCTTCAATTTTATTTATACTATCTATATCTCTCAATGCACCAAGTCCCCATATGGAACAACAAACTCTAAAAATTGATTCAGATTTCAGTTCGTCAACATATATGTTTTTAAGGTTCAGATGTTGCAAGTTCTTGATTGCAATTTCTCTAATAGATGAGTGTTTATCAAATAAATATGGTTTTAATAAATCGTCAGGAATTCCATCTTGGATGAGATGATACAAAGCACCTTTCCTAACTGGCATAAACTTATCTTTGATAGCTATGGAAAGTGATTTGTCTCTTGATTCTTTATCAAGCTTGTTAATTAATTCAAAACATTTCAATCGAATTGAAACATTATCGTTCTTAAGACCAACTGATAATAATTCATTGTTGCCTAATATTTTATTATCCAATACCAATGAAAAACACAGTTTCGATAGTTTTAAGTTTTCATTCTCTATCCCATCTATCAAATGATGCTTATTATTTTCTGATAATAAAAATTTCTCTATTGCTTTAATTAATGCATCATGATTTTCACGACCACAATGTTGTAGGTGATATAAATCAGGCAATACTTCAACAAAAGCTTTAGCATTATTTGAGGTGGCTATTTTCAGTAAAGCTTTCTTTGCAGCTGTTCTAACAATATCAACCCAATCATTGCAACGAGATATCAATATTGGTATAGATTCTTTAGCTCCAATACCTCCAAGCCATACAACTGCTTTTTCCCTTTTGAACCCATCCCAATGACCTGCAAGGCCAATCAGTTCTTGTATAGAATAATCTTTTGGATTTATCTCACGTTTCTTTGGTGTATTGAAATCATTGCGAAACTTTGACGATTTAAATCTATGAATAAATCTTGTGATTAATGACCCTTTTTGTTTTTTATCATCTTCCATGGTTAGAAATATACTGTAAATCTTATATTAGTCAATGGTTATACATAATTATTTATATAAACGCTTTTCTAGCAATTAATAAAATTAAACTTATTAGAATTAATTACATCTTCAGGTAAATACAATCTATCAAACAACCCATCAGAATCTATATCAAATAATTTCTTAGTGACGGTAACAATATGTCGTTTTTGAGCAGTCAAGATTATTGGTGCGATATTTTCATCGGGTGTGTAGGGATATGGACATTCACCAAAACAACAACTAAACATGATTTTTCATTAACATTTTAAGTATCTAAATTGTATTAACAAAATTAATTATTTCAATAGTGATATTTTATATATAATGTAAAAGTTATTAATTCAAAATGGAATTACCAATATGTTCTTCAACTTTAGAAGAAAGATTAAATGGACAGAAAAAAAGATATTAAAAGTATTAGACCAATGTGCTTTGGACTTTACTTTTCCTGCTTTAGATAATGGTTATGTATATCTAGCCAATACACGACTGTCACTATTTAAGTCAACTAAAGATTGGGCAATTGTCATTGAGGTATTTGGTTTTTCACCAAGGTCTGGTTTACCCGATATTCAAATCTACACATTTTCTAATAATTTACATAATCGAAATACACGTGAAAGCTATGTTTCTGAAAAAGCTTATTTAAACTACTTAAATAACAACCCATATAATGAGGCAAATTTTGTCTTTCCTATAGAAAATAATGATTGGTTTGATGAAGATGAACCTGAAATGGTTTTAGATAATAAACTGTGCCAACTTAGGAATTTAAAGTTAAATACACCAACTCCTTCTGAATATGAAAAGTGTGGCATATCACTAGAAGAAGATACACCACAAACATTTGAATATTGTCGATACTTAGCTTACCATCATCCAGACAAGGTGCTAGCTAATGATTCAGAGTTGAGAGCTAACATTTCACCAGATATGGAGTTATTGCTTCAACTTAATGAATGGCATCACCCAGATATAGTTGATGGAGAACTACCTAGTCAAACTGAAGCATTCAAACAATTAGCACAGGTATTGGTTACTGGAAATAAAGAATCATACAATCCAAGCAGCCCACCAAACACTCATTGGTCAAATTGGCCAGAAGGTGGTACGTTATGATGAAGAAAGATATCGAAATTTTAATTAATGATTTGTGCGTTGAATGGGGTTTTTGTATCCCAACTACAGATAAAGAAAAAATATTATCATTAGATTGTCTTAATGCTGACCAGTTTGCTTGTTTAATATTAGAAGCTGAAGAAATGAATCCCGAGTATGAAATAAAATGGCGCCGAAAGATAAGAACAAGTTTTAGTGAGAAATTTGGGAACGAGATTGAAATTAACAAAAGCACATACAAGTGAATAAATCATCTTATAAAATTTGTCTTGGTGATTGGGAATCGGTTTTACCAAAAGTATCCCAAATTATTATCGCTGAATACCATACAGGGACATACAATAAGGCAGAAGAAGACTTTAGTAATAATGACTTAGAAGAAGGACATTGGAGATTGATTGGACAATCAGGTTGTACTCTAGATGTGATTTTTGAAAAGTTTGAAGGTTATTTCTATGGTACTTTAAAAGGTAAAGGGGAAGTATATAAAGCTACAAAAAAGTTATTATATCAAGCTTATATTGACCAAGGTGGCGCATCTAGTGCACAAGAGAAACCGTAATTCGATAAAATTACTAATATGGAAGAAGAACTTAAACAACTATTTAAAGACAAAACTCCAGATAGATTAAATCAGTGTTTAGATGATGTATGGAGTGGGCAAGTTGAATGTACAAAAGACTTGAATTCTTGGCTTTTTATTGCAGAAGGTATTTATCATAATGTTATAAATGACCCTGAAGTTGAAGATAATATCCCTAGCAAATCATGGTCAGCAACATCTATATCAATCTATGAATATTTAGATTAGTGTAGCGATAGTATATTTGACACTTCAATGCATTCTGCAAACAATATTAGAATCAATGTTATTGAACATTTTGGAAATATCAAAGGTGATTATGTATGTGATGTAGGTAATCTCTACGAGTAGTTTTTTAATAGCCTAACTATGAAATTAAAAGAAGTTATACAAAAATCAAAAGGTTGGGATTCAAATATAGTGGTATTACAGTTTTATGAGACTATTAAGAAATGGCAAAAATTGTATGATAGAATCAAAATATGTTAAATTTAAGGCTAAAATGAGTAAGACGAGAATATACTTTAATGCATTATTTGTAAGTGTTAGGTGATTAATGATTTCTGAACATGAAGCAATTAATAATTTAAATAGTATGGACTTTAGGCTATGGAAATTCACTGCTACTCATGACAGGTTAACAATAGCTTTAAATGCAAACGGGTCAGGTGACAAATTAGTGTTTTTCTTTTGTGATAGCTTACATATTGGTAAAGTTAATAAAATCTCAGACGCTAAACTAATTAAAAATTCAGAAACACTTATATTTAAAGCTATTGGTATTGAAATTGAGTGTCAAGAAATACATAGAATCAGTGAAGATAATATCAGCATTTGGTGTATGAATTTTCTTAAAGGTGGAGAGTTCACTTGCAGAAAGTTAGATTTTTAAATAACGCATAATAAGCAGAATATTTTTCGCAAGCATAGCTGTCTAGATGCATATTATACTTTTTGGCTGAATAAGCTTCTCTCTGATTTGTAAGTAAATGAAAACACTAATATATATTAAAAATGAAATACGAACATCTTAAAAAAATACAAGGATATGAGTACGATTGGTTAGCTACCGATTCGACTGGTTGTGTTGCTGTATTTATGACGGCTGGTGGTGCTTATGCTCCAAAATGTTTTGTTGAAAACCTTAAAACTTATATTGATGTGTTCGAAAAGCTAAATGATATGCCTATTATTGATAATAGTGAAAAAAGCATTTCTGAAAGAATAACAAATGGTTGTTCATGTACTGATGAAATCGCTCGACGTGGTTTGTTTGTTTTTGATGCTAAGTTCACTCTTGATTTAGACTCACCTTATATACTTGATAAATATCCAACTAATAAACTTGACGTTGGTGACCTTCCACATGAAATTAAGGGCGTTGTTTCAATGTTCGTTTTTAACAATTTAAGATTTGACTCAACTTCTGAAATCACACCAGAAATGATTTTGGAGGAGGAAATGGAAGAATGAATACGGTGTATTGTCATTAAGTATCATTTTTAGGTATTGAATTTAACTTTTGTTTAGCCATCCTTTTTTTGCTTTTGATTGCCTGATAAAGGCGAAAGTTTGGTATTAGAATGTTAATTTGTTAATGAATGAAGGACAGCTAAATATATAGGCTAGGGCGATTGTTTAGAATACAACATCATTCTAAAATAAAGATCGATAAGTGGTTATTTTTCTATAAAAAGAATAATTCTTTTCTTGGTGGCTTATGAAAAATCAGAGTTTTTATTTCGCAGATATAAAAACAAGCCTTTATACAGTCTCGAAAAATTCATCTTTTTATAGTGTCCAAAAATTATGTATTTTGTCTGTGAAATCTATGCAGCCTCAACGTCAAAAGATTTATCTTTTAACAACCACAAATCATAATTGTTTTGAATGTTTAACCAAGCAATGGCAGATTTTCCTGTAAAAGCCTGTAAACGTAAAGCAAATTCAGCTGTGACCGAAACATGGCCATTAATAAATCTGGATAAGTGTTTTCTGGAAACGCCTAGCATTTCGGACGCCTTACCAATGGTTAAATCTAAAGAAACTAAATACGTTTCTTTTAGTATTTCACCTGCATGTGTTGGATTAAACATCATTCATCTATTTAGCACTAACACTAAGCTTTAAGCCAATATTATCAAGTACCTTGAATAAAGTATTATAGGTAGGGTTTCCTGTTTTACTAAATGTACGGTAAAGGCTTTCACGTGCTAAGCCAGTTTCTTTGGCAAGTTTGCCAATGCCGCCCATAGAATCAATTATTTCACGAATGGCAAGCATTAACATGCCTTCATCGTTTTCAGCCAAGATAGCTTTTAGATATTCGGCTCTTTCTTCATTTGATTTTAAATAATCACTGGTTTTAAATGCTTTAGCTTTATTCATTGTAATCACTCCAAAATTGTTTGGCTTTTTTAATGTCTTTGTTTTGTGTTGACTTGTCACCACCACATAATAATAAAACGATTTCTTTACCAGTCCAACCATAATAAACCCTATAGCCTTTACCAACTGATACTTTTAATTCTCTGACTCCTTCACCTACTGATCGCCAATGCCCCTCATTGCCTAATTCAAGTCTATTCAATCTAACTAATATTTGAGCCTTTGCCCTAAGGTCTTTTAAACCATCAAGCCAAATATCAAAAGGACACCATTCATGTTCAGCTACATATTTGGTAATTTTAATCATATTTAATTGTAACTTATAAGATACAATATAACAACTTTAGTTCAACACGAGAATAAAATAGTATTAAAATAGCTTATATAAAATACGTTGCTAACGTGTATAAAAACTAATTATTTGCTCATGTGTGACTGACTCTAATTATTCACTTTTTTATAGTGTAAGAAAACTATTCCCTAAACGTACCCCAAAACTCAATATTTAATACAATCAAATAGCAACAACAACCTTACAACAAAATATTACTAGTGTACTCTAGCACTTGCCAACCCCTGTAAGCATAAAGCCCAGAAAGTACTTTTTTTATAGCTTCGAAAAACTCGGAATATTAGTGATCATCTACAAATACTTTAAGCCTTATGCGTACCTGTCCCGAAACTCTTTCACTATTATACTTTTGAAAATAATTAATTTTAAACTTATACAAGCAAGCTCTTTTATAGTGAGGGAAAACTATTTTCCTAACGTAAGTAAAAACTATAAATTTAACGTGCCCAAAAAATCAATTAATGATCTCGCGTGACTGAATCCGAAAACTCCTTTTTATAGTGTCCAAAAATTCATTTATTTACAGCTACAGATAATTAATTAAGTTGTCTTAAAAATCTATGCAGCCACCACGTTATAATTTATTATTACTCTTTTAATTTTTCAGCCATTTCTTTAGAGGAATCTGCTTGAGCTTGCATCATCTTTTCTTCTTCTAGGCTTAATTTTTGAAGTTTTTCATTTAATTCATTGTATATATCTACATCATTTTGTGAAGAAAATATTATCATTTCATTCTCAAACGTAAGATTATCTTTAAGCTTATTAACATGTGACAAAATTTCTTTAATAGTTTGAAAAATCTCAAACTGGTTCTGATAAAAAGCCTTAATCCATTTAATGCCTTTGTATTTTGAATTTTTAAAACCAGCAAGAAAAGATTTACTTTCTTTGTCATTTCTATTGGAAATCAATTGTTCAAAATTAGAAATTTCTTCCAACATGCGACTTTCATATTTAGGTATATTAATTTGTATTAATTCAATATTTTTTAAGGACGCACTAATTGAATCTTGATTTGTGAGATTAGATGGCAATAGAGGGTTTAAAAGAAACACTTTACTTAATTCTGAATTATATTCTTCTCTTATAGCTTGCAAGTTAGAAGCATAATTCTCTGTTAGTTGAAATAATTTTAAATCATCATTATCACCAATATTTTTAACAATAGCTTTTCTTGATTGAATGTTTTCAATTAATTCTAATGAAGATTCTTTAAATTCTAATTGATTGTTTATTTGTATATAAAAGATTGCTGAATTATAAATAGAAACTATCAGCAATATTGATCCAATAATCAAGAGTGTTTCAAATTTATTTTTGAAACCAGTAAAATATATGATTACTATTGCAATAAGTGAAAGAATTAATGTTTGGCCTAACAACCTCCCAAAATGATAAGCTTCATTTATTTGAACAAGGTTAAATGAAATAAAGGTTAAAATACAACCTGAAATTAATAGCAATAATCCAATAATATTTTGTTTTTTCATTATTGTTATCTCCGTGTATAATTATGTTTTTTGAATTATTGTGTTGATATTATATTAGCATATTATAATATGCAAAAGATAAACATATACAGTATAAATAAAGTAACCAATGAAACCCTAGAATCAACAATAAATCATCAATTCTAGGGTGATGAGGTGCGTGTATATTTAGGCATCATCTATTAATTATCATTTGGCTAAATTCGTTAATTTTCTTTATGTGTAATCCTCTCGATAAAAAGTAGTGTTTAAAAGTAAAAAATTTTATTGAGATAATCTTAGGAGTATTTTATGAAGAAATCAAGATACACAAGCCAGCCAGATTCTTTCGTTATTAAATCAAAATGAATCAGGGTAACAGTTTCTTACTAGATCATTAGTTTGTTAATGAATGAATTTATTTTACTAAAAATGGTGGGCAGAGCCACACCTTACAGGTTTTGAGTATTAACATAATCATGGTACACAGTGAGATTGCCACGTCACTTCGTTCCTCGCCATGACGGTTTAAAAACTTGTTTTTTGATTTGGATTGCTTTAGAAAGGCGAAAGTTTGATGCTTATAAAAATGATTTTATATGCCATAACTAAATCTTATAAAGTGCCAATAACAAAGCCGTGGTTTTTTTGCATTAGATTGCGTTAGAAACACACAAGGTCAATGCATTTAAAAATGAGTTTATTGATGTATAAGTGAATATTTTAAGTATTGAGATTGTGGGTTTATAGCGTGATATATAGTGAAAAAATGGTACCGAGGGCGAGAATCGAACTCGCACTTCCGAAGAAACCGGATTTTGAATCCGGCGCGTCTACCAGTTCCGCCACCCCGGCACATTTTAGGAGAACAAGTATAAAGAAAATTTATCTATGTTCAAGCAAAATGTTCACTTTTATACTAATTCGTGTTTTTGAGTCAGAATAATAAAACCTCTCAATAAAATTTAATGGATCTGGCTTTTTATTGTTTGATTATGAATGGTAACAATCTGAATTTGGAATACTAATTGTCAATTATTGGGGCATTAAATCTACGGCTATTCTGAAACCGAGTCGTGCGTCTGTAAAGTTGGATTTGGCAATAAAACGGTGACTAGAGCCATAATCATTTTGTGAACTACTCCAACTACCGCCTCTGATGACATGATTTTCGCAGCCTAAATTAACCCATGCACTGCCATCAGAAGGGGCTCTGACGTAGGAATCATGCCAGCAATCCATAACCCATTCCATGACATTTCCGGCCGTATCGTTGAGTCTAAATTGGTTTTGAATAAAACTTCCAACTGGAGCAGGTCCCCAATATTTATCATTGTATTTTTCAAATCCTTTTTTCCAACGAATCCTGGTATTTTTAGATGTTCTGTCTAATTTTCCAGTCAGATTTTCAATGATTTGTTTTGGACTGTCATCGCCCCAAGGAAATTTTGTTCGAGACCCCGCTCTTAAAACGTATTCAAACTCAGATTCTGAGAGTAATCGATAATTTTTACCTGTTTCTTGACTGATCCATTTGGTATAGGCAATGGCGTCATTCCAAGATACATGAATCACAGGTAAATCCTGCTTGGCTTTGTTGCCTAAATAATCATCTTCCCAATTAACTCTGTTTTTATTTTTAATTCTTCCTGTCCTTAAATCATATATTCTTGACGATCGTGCGACTTGTGCATCAGTTTCATAACCCGTGGAATCAACAAATACTTTAAAGTCTGCGACACTGATTTCATTTTGACTGACAGCAAATCCATAATTGATAAAAATGATGCGTTCTGGTTTTTCATGTTTTGGTCCATCTTTATTGCCCATAATGTATTCGCCAATTGGCATGACAACCATTTCTGGGAGTTTTTGATTATTTTGAGTAGTGTCTGAAAAGATATCAAACTCTCTAAATTGACCAAATATTTCAATTCTGTTTAGCTCGTTTTTGTAACTGGCTAACTCTGATTGATCGATACCTAAATCTTCCATTTGATCTATCATTCTATTGGCTCTATCAATTTTGAGTTGTTTTATAGCAGAAGACAGTTGTGATTCTAGCCAAATATAACGTTGTTGCTTTAATTCGACCACACGATCTTTTGTAAAAGCAACGGAAATTTCAGCCGGCGATAATAACTCAGCATATTCTAAAGTGTCAAAGGCCAATTGAAAGTCTATTTCTTCTGCGGCTCTTAATGCTTTGTTCATTAACTCATTAATGACTTCTGAGACTAAGGCTTTGGTTTTTGTGTTTTGAGGGTCAATTTCAAGAGACTGTTTTGCTGTATGCCAAGCACCATCAGAATTTAAAGTTAATATGGCTTCATTTGATAATTGTTTCATGCCTTTTGCATACAGTTTGTTAATTGTGGATATGGTGGATAATTGCTGTGATAATGATTCTACAATTTCAGTACTGCTGTTTAAGGATTTATATAAAGATATGATACGTTTGATGGCTTTTTCATCATGTTCGTTGGTTGCCTTTATTGATTGGCTTGCGAGTTCTTCTATTAAGATTTGGTTGTACTGTCCAATTTGATCATTTTCACTTTCTAAGGATTTCAAATTCACCAAATAGAATAATGCATTGTTGTTTTCCGGTTCAAAAAATCTTTTTTCTTCAACTGAAAGCGCAATGGATTTGAGTATTTCTTCAACGGTTAATGCCCCTATATTGGATAGATCAAAATTCCATGCAGGTATATCTAAAATTCTATCAAGAATAGGCTTTTCTGAGTTGAGATCAAAAAAAGGAACTTCTTCATCTGATGGTTCGTTTGTATTAGATTGTTGCGAATTTAAACTGCTTAATGTAATTCGACTGTCCTGAGGAAATTTCATAAAATATAAAAAACCGACTAACATAACGCCGATAATAAATACTGTGATTTCTTTAGCAGACATTTTTATTGGCAGTTATTTCTCAATGTATTACAGATTCTTCCATCAATCTTTGGATTAATTCCGCCGACAGTATTTGATATAGAATTGATGACCAATTGTTTTAAATTCGACCCATTTTTATCACATTCTTGAATCATGGTTTCATTTATCATGTGATAGCCATCGTGGTCAGTGTTATCATCGATTAAATATTGCGGCACTACAATGGTAAATTCTTCATTATCAGTGATTAATAAATTTGAATCTGCCCACCTCAATTGACTAAAAGTCTGCTGATCTGGGTTGTGGGTGTATTTAATGCCTGAAACAAGGAGCCAATGACCATTGGCTGTCCACATATCAATTGTATGGGTCAGCATTTGTTTTAAAATAGAACCATTAATTTTGATTTGTTTTAAATCAGAAGGATAGGGAAACATGCCTTCAATGTGTTTACGAGTGATGACTGAACCTGCATCTATGTTATGATTTAAACGAATAGAACCTGAGTTTATTGCCACAATATCAGCATTGCAATATTCAAATTCAGCTTTGGCCGTATCCGCAATGAAGTTACCCATATTTGTTTCAAATCTTCTGATTTCACTTTCTTCTGCTACCAGTTCCACTTTAGTTGTTCCGTAGCCAAATTCTAAACAATCGCTGTCAAGCTTTAACTTTTGACAATAAGTCACACTGGTTTTATTGGTCCATGTTTGGATGCGATTTTGAATATGAGTTTCTTGAACAACAGATTCGTCTAGGTCTTTAAATGTCGGTAATATATTTACATTAGAGTTCATATCAACAGTTACCTGAATAATTGCAGCCGATAAGGCATCTGCATCAGCTTTAACAACCCAACTGTTATCTATTTGTTCAAGCTGTCGGTAATGCTCATGACCACCAACAATTAAATCAGGGCGATATTGCTGTGGTAAATTAAGGACTTTTTTGTCATCAGTTAATTGTAAGTGTGTGAGTGCAATGACAACATCTGCTCCTTTGGATTTTAAGAAGGGAACATAATGTTTACTGACCTCTAATATGTCATCAAAACTGGCAATATAATCAGGATGGTTCATATCAGTGGTTAAACTATATATACCAATTTTTAGACCGCCTTTTTCTTTAATTAACCATTTTTTAATCTGACCAGATTGAATACTGCCCAATGTTTCATGATGCAACCAATTGATATTTGAATCTAACCAATAGAATTCCGATTCATCAATCCTTTGTTGTAATAGTGACATGTCTTTTAATTTTGATTTATCGAACTCATGATTGCCGAATGTAACTATCATATCTTCATCAAATGCATCAAATTGATTATCCAATTGATTCATCACATCAATCATTGCTGCGCCTTTGTTGATTCGGCTTTTAAAAGATGGTTGCAAAAAATCACCGGCATGTAACAGAAGAACTTCATTGCCTTGAGAGATTAATTCATCTCTGATAGTTTTTACCCGAGCAAGACCGCCGACTTTGCCACTTGATAAGCCTTCGGTTCTGTAGACATCGTTAATTGCTAATACTACAAATGATTTTTCTTGGCTTTTTTTAGGGTTGCAACCAGTCAATATAAGTAAAGTGAATAATGATACTATTACAATTAAGAATGAAGGATTTAATTTTTTCTGCGTTTTCATATAGGTAGAATTTTGATATTATGTTTTAATACGTAAATGATAACAGATTACCAGTGGATTGACGATAATTCAGATTTAGAACAGCTTATTTTATCTATTAATAAATCAGATGCAGTCGCATTTGATAGTGAGTTTGAGAGGGTAAATACATTTTATCCAAAACCAGCATTGTTTCAGTTGAAAATTAATCAACAATATTACCTGATTGATATGAAGCAGATATCGAATCACAATGTCTTTAATCAATTGTTAGATAATATTATTCTTCATTCAGGATCTGAAGATTTAGAAATTCTATATAATTTTAACAAACGTCTTCCTACCTTTGTATTCGATACACAAATAGCAGCATCCTTGTGTGGTTATGGATTACATTTTTCTTATCAAAACATTGTCAAAGAGTTATTGAATATAGAATTATCTAAAGCCCATAGTCGTTCAGATTGGATGCAAAGCCTGCATTCCCCAGGTCATCTCTTGTTTGAGCCCTGTCATACGTTTTGTGGAGCATAGATCGCAGGGGAGCGTGATGCGTCATGACAGTCGTTGG
>JBGCFT010000166.1:0-7485 GCA_045107085.1 Marinicellaceae bacterium
GTCAATTTTGCCATTGAAAAATCTGAAGATCCAATGCCTTATTTCGATAGAGCACTCGATGATGCCAAAAAGGCCGCTGAAATTAATAATAAATCTCATACACCAATTTTTGAATTGGCTCGCATTTACTCAAATTTATCTGACTATTACAAAGACACGATTAAAGACCTCAATGTGGCTGAAGAATACAGGCAGAAATCAATTGATGCGTATAGTAAAGTGGATGAAATAAGAAACAATTATTTTAGCAAAATTAACTTAGCTTATAATTATTACTATTTGGCTTTATTAAAAATCGAACAACAAAAATTCCAAGAGGCCATTGATTTAATGCAAAAATCCATTGAAATGCGTTTTAAAGTCATTCCACAACGGGCCAACTATTTTGATGTTTATACCGATGCATTAGAAGCCCAAATTAATTTAATTCAAACCCTTGGCAAACATAATCAAGAAATAAAAATGGCCTTAGACAATGCCACTATTCAGTTGAACAACGCCTGTGATTTTGAAAATTTAAAGGACAAACAGAAAATGAAGTTGGATGAATATATTCAGTTTTATATAGACAACAACTGGTTAAAAAGAGATAATTTAGAAAAATGCAATCTTTAAATCAATGTCTCAAAACCATGAAGTACTCAGTCCAAAGGAAATCACCTTACTCATAGATAAGGCATCTGGTGGCAATTCATCTGCATTAAACCAATTAATTCCGATCATTTATCCTGAATTAAAACGCATCGCATCGGGCATTAAACGCAAACATTTTAATGTCTCAAAAACCTTGAATACCACAGCTTTGGTGAATGAAGCCTGGATTAAACTAGATAAATATGGCGTAAAAGCGACCAATCGTAAACATTTTTTTTGTATCACGGCCAAAGCCATGCGCCAAATCATCATGAATTCATCGACGGAAAAACTCACCAAAAAAAGGCACGCTGATTTGGTAACTTTCGATGATTTTGGCATTAACGAAGAAGAAGATGCGCAGTGGATGCTACAACTCAATAGCATTCTTCAATCTCTTGAATCTTCTAACACGAGATTAGCAGAGGTTTTTCAATTAAAATACTTTTTGGGATTTACCGAAACTGAAGTAGCTGATCTATTATCCATCACTGATCGAACAGTCAGACGTGATTGGATCGTTGTCAAAAAAATAATCAAAGAAATCATGTCCTAATTTAAAACAGTTAAATGTATGTATTAAGTAACAAATAACTTAATAGGTGCATGATGCGTTTCATAATAATTTTCTTAACTCTTTTTTTTACATTCAACTTGGTTCAAGCTGTCGTTTTGGTCGGTCCTTCAGGACAAAACATCGAATGTGGTTATCAAACCATTCAAGAAGCTTTAGATTCTGGCGACCCAGAAATTCGAGTAGTCAATGATGGTGAATATATTGAAAACCTCACTATTTCCAGCTCAGTTTCTATCACCGGTGGATATGGCAATTGCTTTGGAGCACTGCTCAATCAATTACCCAATGATGGAGGCCAATCGGTCATTAATGGCTCTTTTCTTGTTGGCGCACCTGTTATCAATGTCTCCAGTATAGGAAGTGTGAATGTATCTTTAGCAAACCTTACCATCAAAAATGCATCAGACACCATATTTGTTAATGGCGGACATGGCATAGATATGAATAGTTCAATTGGTTCTTTAACCATTGATAATTCATTAATTTTTAGCAATACTGCTGAAAATGGAGGTGGAATCCATATCGATAACCACAGTGGATCACTGTCTGTTCTCTTAAGAAATTCCTCAGTATTTGGCAATTCTGCCAGTAATAATGGCGGTGGAATTTACTGTGGCGGCTCGAATACATCAATCAGTATCAGAAACCAATCTTATATTGGCGAGAACATGGCAGATAATGGTGGTGGAATTGCTGCCATGAATGGATGCACAATCAATATCGATTCTGGTATTGATGTGTTCAATAGTCAAGAACTCAGAGGTGTGATGAATAATTCAGCCACAAATAATGGTGGCGGCATCTATTTGGATAATGCGGAGCTTGCATTACAAGGCAATATTTATTCTCTGTTCAATTATGGAAACAACAGATATCCTGTGACCGTATCTCAAAATTCAGCCATGAGTTCAGGTGGTGGGATTTTTGCACAAAATAATGCAACTTTAACAGTGACCGATGCTCAAATAAGTTTAAATACATCTACCAATAATGGAGCGGGAATATTCTTGGGTGCTGACAGTGAACTTATCATGATGAACTCAAATAAGCCTTGCTGGCAACCTGGAAAGTGTTCAGTGTTATCCCATAATTCCACTGGATTAACTAGATTAGGCGGTGCTTTATATGCTTCTTTAAATAGCATTGCGAACATTCATAACACTTCAATTCACTCAAATAGAGCGGCATTTGGTTCTGTTTTTTATGCTTTTAATTCAAATTCTGAAGAAAGAAGTGCTGTTAACTTAGATGGTAATTACATCTATGAAAATGCTGACAACGGTAATGGTGGTTATACTGATAGCTTGCCTTTAAGAGCTTTTGGTTTTGTTGATGTTCAAATCAATCACAATACCATAGCGGGCAATGACATCAATGACTCCTCAACCATCATTGGTATTTCTGGTGGTGTGGATTTAGATATCATGAATACCATCATAGATAATCAAGAAGAACTCATATTAACAACTGCTGGTGAGGGTTTTACTGTGGATACCAGTTGTCTGTTAGTTAATGAAAACGATACAATTGTCGGATCTCCTTTGGGCATATTTTCAGTGGGCTATGTTGATGCTGATAATAATGATTATAGACTCAACTCACAATCGTTTGCGATTGATACGTGCGCCAATTCCAATGGCGTATTATTTGACAATGAAAACCAAGTTCGTGGATGGGATGATAATACCATTAGCAACCTATCAGGTACTTTTGATGTTGGCGCTGATGAATCTTATTTAAGCGATATTATATTTGGCCATGATTTTTTATAAATTAACGTTGATGAACTAACGATCAAACCCAATAAAGCATAACTTATGATTCAAACATATCATCTGTCATCGCTTGTTGAGGTTTCAAACCCAGCCATTGCCACGTTTTTCTTGTGGCTTGGCGCCCTCTTGATGTGCGCATGACATAGCCTTGTTGAATAAGATAAGGCTCTACCACATCTTCAATGGTTCCACGTTCTTCACTTAAAGAAGCGGCCAATGAATTGATCCCAACTGGACCGCCATCAAACTGTTCAATCAACGATTTAAGAAATCTTCTGTCCATTTCATCCAGTCCATTTTCATCTACCTGCAACATGGTAAGTGCTCGGTGAGCAATGTCATCTGTGATAACACCATCGCCTTTAATTTCTGCAAAATCGCGTACCCGTCTCAATAGCCTGTTAGCTATACGTGGGGTTCCTCTGGCTCTTCTGGCTATTTCAATGGCGCCCGATTTTTCGGCATTTATACCTAAAATTTGAGCAGATCTCGCCACGATATGGGTTAATTCTTCCACATTGTAAAACTCTAAACGTTGCACAATACCAAACCGATCCCGTAAAGGTGAGGTCAACAAACCTGCTCTGGTTGTTGCTCCAACCAATGTAAAAGGAGGCAAATCTAGTTTAATAGAACGCGCTGCTGGCCCCTCTCCTATCATAATATCAATCTGAAAGTCCTCCATCGCCGGATATAAAATTTCCTCAACATTAGCTGACAATCTATGAATTTCATCAATAAAAAGAACATCATGTGGTTGTAAATTGGTCAGTAATGCCGCCAAATCTCCCGCCTTTTCGATTACAGGTCCAGAAGTTTGTCGCATTGAAACACCTAATTCATTGGCTATGACATTAGCCAATGTTGTTTTTCCTAATCCAGGAGGACCAAATATGAGAACATGATCCAGCGCTTCACTGCGTCTGCGGGTAGCTTCAATAAACAATCCCATTTGTTCTTTGACAGGTACTTGTCCCAAATATTCTGAAAGGTTTTGTGGACGAATACTGGACTCGATTAAACTTTCTTGATCATTTTCGTATTCTGCAGTGATGAGTCTATCTTGTTCCATTATGAGGCTCCTTTGTGCTGTAGGCACAGGCGAATAATTTCTTCAGCAGTCATATCATCTTTGGCGACTTTTTTAATTAACATATTGACTTCTTGAGGTTTAAATCCAAGAGACTGCAATGCAATTAATGCCTCTGATTGAGCCGTTGCTGGCATATTTCCAAGATTGGAGGCGCTGGCAGTAGAGGATAGCGATAGATCGGCATCTGAAACCTCACCCAGTTTATCTCGCATTTCTAAAATAAGCCGTTGGGCTGTTTTTTTGCCCACACCTGGAATTTTAACAATGGCATTCACATCTTGTGATTGAATCATGGCAACAAATTCTGCCGTTGACATGGTGGATAATACCGCCAATGCAGATTTCGCACCTATGCCCGAAACTTTTAATAACTTTCTGAACAGTTCGCGCTGTTGTACATTATTAAATCCACATAAAAGTTGCGCATCTTCTCTGACAATCATATGGGTCACGATTGTCACTTCAGAATTAAGCTCTGGTAATTCAAATAATACCCGAACAGGAACTTCTATTTCATAACCTATTCCATTCA
Source organism: Marinicellaceae bacterium (assembly GCA_045107085.1). Classification (GTDB taxonomy): domain Bacteria; phylum Pseudomonadota; class Gammaproteobacteria; order Xanthomonadales; family Marinicellaceae; genus NORP309. The sequence continues at coordinate 4,611 of JBGCFT010000166.1, forward strand.
CATCAACCATGATCATTGGAGGTTCTTTCGCAATTAATGTGCCTTTAATTCTTCCTATCATTTGAGCTTAAGACCAACTTAAAAGAATAATTTTACTCTTTAAACACCAATTATCCAACAGATTATTATCGGCCATAAAAAAAGGGTGCAAAATGCACCCTTTCCTGTTTAAAAATAAAACCTGATTACTGAAAACCATTCTTAAAAATCAAGTCGTTTTCAAATCCCATCAATGAATTGATATTGAGACTACCACCATTATTGCCTAACCCCAAAGGCGTATAAGCAACATCCCAACTATCTGAGGGTGGATGATATTCATAAATATAGTTACGTGCCACTTCATTAACAAAACTGACTAAATAATAACCATTGGGTAATAACGTTAATCCATCAATGTTTCTATTCAAAGCAAACCCACCACTTGCAGAAAATGAATTGTATTCTAAAGAAAAATCGCCATCACTCGAATAGCGAATGATATCTCCGGGGAGATAACCTATTCCATCAATGGTTGCAGCAGATTCGATTGAAAAAAGCAATTCACCGTTATCGGGATCAATTGTGAATGCATTAATGTTGACGCCTTTCATTGACTCTGCTGCTGCACTAAAAAATAGAGAGGGTGCAGAACAGGCATCATCATTACATATCACAATATCACTTTTAAATATAACAGTGGCACCAATTCTTGTATCTGCATCAAATGAATAATGCCTTAAACCTTCACTTTCACTGTGAAAACCATCAACTTTTGCTCCTCTTATATTGAAAATATTATCCGCTGAAATAATACCATCAATACCAGATATATTGTCTATGACAAGTTCGTTATGAAGAACCAAATCATCTCCTGAAGTAAAATGATCAACATTAAGACTATAAATTGTGCCCGTTAAATAATCACTTATGGTTTGTGCATTAACAAAAGTTGATATCAAAAGACAAGTTAATATAAGTATGTTTTTTAAATATTTCATGTGCTCGCTCCCTCTTATGGACAAGCTGTGAGCCCGTTACCACAGGTGCTTTCATTTGTATATCTCTGGCAATCAGCATCTGATCCGTTATTTGAAAACATAACATTACTGCATGTAAAAGCAAACGCACTTCTGAGCCCATTACCAAAGGCGAAACTGTCTCTGACAAAAAGAGTACCAAATAATCCATTTGAAAATCCAGTATCTAAATTCAAATTAGCCGTTGAGTCACTAATCATGCCATTAATCATGACAAAACCAAATTCATTTTGACTAGAATTGGCGTGATGAACAACATTGCCTCTTTGGCTTGTACTGGTTAAACGAACTCCCGTGTCAAAACCTTGAGTTATACCATTTTTAATGACTACATTACTGCGACCAGCAGCTAATATTGCACTGGCAGTCATTCCTGCATTTGTACAGCTCAAAGTATCATTAGATCCTGTGCAAGTTCTGGGACCAATAATAGAAAAACCATTTAAATCCAAAGTCACATTATCGGCTGTTATTTCAATCACATTAACTGTTTCAGATGATGACACCAGATTTGAAGTCAAAATATAACTTCCTGAATTGGCAATAGTAATTGGCAATCCACCAGTATCACCAGAAAAACAACCAAATCCATCACATACATCATTCAAAGCATATACGCCATCATCTGCATGTGCCAAATTTAAAACACATGTTATTAATAAAAATACTATTTTTTTCATTGAACTGTCCTCATAAAATTAATTAAACTTACTAAAAATTTACTAGTGTTAATGATTGGTACGTAAAAAAATAAATTTTTATGACATGTTATGAAAAAAAGACTCAATTAATTGTTTTAATCTTAAAAATTAAACTAAAATAATTAGATGACGACTTCTTCCATCACAGTATTATTAGAAAAGCTTGGACAAGGCGATAAAAGCTTACTGGATGATATTTACTCTGAATTATACGAAGAAATAAAAGCCGTTGCATATAACCAAATCAAACAATTAAAAACCGGACAAACTATAACTCCTACGGTAGTGGCCAATGAGTGTTATATTAAGCTCTCCAAAACCAACAATATTAATGTCTCTAATAAACGTCACTTGCTCAATTATCTGGCAAAAAGTATGCGTTTATTACTGATTGATATTCTGCGACAAAAATCCAGCAACAAACGAAATCACTTAATCACAAGCCAATCCTTCAGTATGGTCATGGGTGATGATGATATTAATTTGGAATGGTTAGAAATAGACTTGCTTCTCAAAAAAATTGAAAGAATTAATGTAGAATACAGTGAACTTTTAGAATATAAATTAATATTTAATCTCACTTTTAAAGAAATAAGTGAGTTGATCGACAAATCAGAAAGGCAAGTTATTCGAATTTGGAACAATGCCTCCGCCTTAATAACTGCACTTTCTAAGGAGCACAAAAATAATGAACCAAAAAACGGAAGTGTGGAAACAAGCCAGTGAAGTTTATAATGAGGTTTCAGAACTGACTGTAAAACAAGCTCTCGCACACGTTCATGGCATTAAAAACATTTCCATTGAGGTTCAAAAAGCAGTCATAACGCTCATCAATTCAGGCAATCAAGCCTCTTTGTTTTTCGAGGAGAATATTGCCAATAAATTCAATATAATTCTCAACGACTCTATTCAAGTTGGCCAAAGATTGGGCGAATATGAATTACTTGAAATATTGGGACATGGCGGTATGTCACAAGTTTTCAAAGCCAAAAGATTAGATACTGAAACCCAAAAACAAGTGGCGATTAAAGTTTTTTCTCCCAGAGACAACTCTTCAGAATTACTCAATCACTTTATAAACGAACAAAAAATATTGTCGCAATTTTCTCATCCCAATATTGTTGAAATGTTACATGGTGGCAAGACTGACGATAA
>JBGCFT010000167.1:0-4273 GCA_045107085.1 Marinicellaceae bacterium
CTCAATCAATTCTTAAACCACTTCAAAAGACCCTCATTCAAAGTATAAAAATACTTCTTTTTGAACCTTTCAAACCGCCTTTGACAATACCCTTTCTCAAGCGAGATGCGCATTATAGGCAACGCTTTTCTAATGTAAAGAACTTTGTTGATTTATTTCTGTTTAAATCACTTTGTTTTTTCATAACAATTTAAATTGTTGATTATGTTATTGATATATAATGTTTTTATTTTTAAAGCAACATATAACTAATTAATATATTTTATCACTCCACTTTTCTTTTACATAAAATAAAGTTAGGATATAAGTTAATCGGGGGATTTAGATTCTTACATATTATATTTATTTGTAAAGCTATTGCTAAAACTAAATTTGTTTAGCTATTCTCCATAATTCGCTTATACTAAAAGATCTAAGATTATAATATGTTACTAAGAAGAATCACCCAACATGTCAAAACACAAAACTGGTTCGCAGTCACACTCGACTTCATCATTGTGGTTATCGGCGTAGCGGTAGCCATGATGGGACAAGAGTGGCTCAGTGAAAGAGACCAAAGACAGAATACAATTCAAGCCGAAAAAGTTTTACAAGATGATTTACGCAGAAATTATTTTAATGCCAAAGAAAGAGTGGCTGTTTCAAAATGCAGAATCGAAGCCTATAAATCCATCTCACAAAAATTGCGAGAACCCGGCGATGAATGGATTGGGATGCCCAGAACCTCAGAAAGAGCAGACGTAGTTAGCTACAATACTGCTTTACCAAATTTATTAAGATCGCCCAGCCGAACCTGGGGATCAAATAACTGGCATGCTGAATTGGCTCGAGGCACCTTCAATTCGATGGAAGTTGATCGACGAAATCGCATTGATGGTTTGTTCAGACAAGCTGAACATGCACAAAAACTACAAAGAGAAATATACACACTACAAGGCCGCATGAAGACTTTGGCTTATTCAATACGCATTGATCAACCAGATCGATTGCGTTACCTTGATACACTTGGAGAGATGGACCTCAAAAGCGGTCTAACTGAGTTAATAGCAGGTCAAATTGCCATCAGTATAGAAAATATAGGAATTGATCTATCACCAGAACAGATAACCCAAATCAATGAATTAGTAACAGCACAGAATAAGTCTGCTCAAACTATCTATGGGGATTGTTATGTACCTTTTGACTTTAACGCAATAATTGAACCAAATCAGCAGGATAATCAACCATGATATTGCGAAGAATAACAAAACACGTTACAAACCAAAACTGGTTTGCGGTCTTTATAGATTTCATCATTGTGGTTTTTGGTGTCTATATGGGCTTACAAGTACAACAATGGTCCCAGAATATGTCCTCGCGAGCAGAAGAAGTCAGGGTGTTACGAACCATGACTGCAGATATTAATGCAGATATTATTGCTATCAATTCAGCACTTGATAGAATCTATATAGAAAATGATTCTAGAAAACGAGTGATTCAATACACTCAAGGCATTGAAGGTGCTATGCCAGAAGAAGACTTTCATCACCATATTAAAATGGGCGTTTGGCAATTCACAACTTTTAAACCCGCACAAACTACTCTAGATGAGTTAAAGTCATCCGCCAAGATCAATCAAATAGGGAGTCCAAAATTACGAAATAAAATACAAGAGTATTACAATATATTGGGCGACCATGTGACCGATACTGAAAATTTAAAGCACATTGTTCTTACGTTTGTCGATCCCTTTTTAGTTGAAAACCATGATATGTCTCTGATGTTTGAACGCTCAACTGATAAGGAAATAGTTGAATTAAATAAATTATATAGGGATACGGAACCAGTCATTAATCATGAGGCCATGAAGTCTCAAAAATTTCGCAACATTGTACTCCAAGTTGCCGTTGCTTCAATTGATGCAACACAAGGAATTAATAGAATATTAAAAGTTTATCAAGAAATGTTAGTTTTAATTGAAGAACGCTTAGATGAATTGGGCACTAGTCAAAAACCAACCATTAAGGAGATTAATTAATGCTACTAAGAAGAATCACAAAACACGTTAAAGATCAAAACTGGTTTGCTGTTTTTATTGATTTTATCATCGTTGTTGTTGGTGTGCTAATGGCTTTTCAAATCACAGAATGGAGCCAACTAAAGGCAGAAAAAAAATCTCTAATTATCGCACTTGAAAGATTACAGGAAGAAATTCAAGTTAATCTTGATTCGATTGAAGCCACTTCTTCACGTCATGAGAAAATTTATACAGCAGGTTTTGAATTATTAAGACTGATTCGTTCCGGTGACTATGATGAGATACCATTAAAATTAATTGCAAAGATATTTGTTGACGGATTTACCACTGATTACTCTACCAGTGCACTGACATCAGTATTGAATCAGCAAACTTTCAAGGGATTACAGAATTCAGAACTTCGTCCAGTTATTTCATCATTGCCAGCTGAATATCTTGATGCCAGAGAAGATGAAATCACAGTAATTCAAAGGCTCGATGAACATTGGGTGCCGTATATCACTCAAAAGTTACCAGTTGGTGAACTCTGGACTGTTGCCTATGAAGGCACTGAATGGGAAAGTGAATTTGCATCCATTCCGAAAAGCAATGAATTTGACGTCGTTTCTCTAAATGATTTCAAAGAAATGGCTTCTTCAATGGCGTTTCAAAATGAAATTGTCAACCGCATCGCCTATGAAAACTTAATCATGGTAGAACAAAAAGAATTACGTATTATTTTAACCAACGCCATGAAATTAATTGAACTGGAAATTAAATAAAATGCTACTAAGAAGAATTACCTTACATGTTAAATCCCAAAACTGGTTTGCAGTTTTTATAGACTTTCTAATCGTGGTGATTGGTGTCTTTATCGGTATCCAAGTGGCGAATTGGAATGAAGAACGAGAAGATCGAAAGCTTGAGAATCAATATTTGAATCGTTTACATATTGAAATTGCACAAAATATAATTGAAAATACTGAAAACTTAGAATTATGGCAAAACAGACAAAAATTTCTTGCTGAAACAGCCACATACTTTATAAGCAAGAAAAAAGTCGTTGAATTAACAGACGATCACTGCGAGGCAATTGTCAGATCACACCTTTATTCAGGAGCTATTGCCTTGCCAACGACTATTAATGAATTAATTTCTACTGGACAGCTTTCTGTTATTACTGATAAAGAAATTAGAAAAATCATTACCAAGTATTCTGATGATATGGAGCAGTATTTACTACTCAATATTGACATACAAGGACACCGCGTAACACTGACTAGTAAGTATCCAAATTTAATTAATCGTATTCCAACTGGCACTATGTCTGGGGCAATTTGCAATTTTGAAGAAATGTCACAATCACAAGGTTTTTTAAACGATTTTTCAGATAACTATGCACGTTTTGGTGCTTATTTGAATCGAACAATGAAAGGACAGCAATCGCATAGAATATTATTGTTAAAAGCCTTGGATGAAAAATTTGGGTCATTAACCAATAAATAATTTAAATTATTGAATAGAAATATTTCATACGATTTAAAAATTTTAGCAAAATTAGAGAAGTAAATAATGCTACTAAAAACAATAACAATACACGTCATTAACTTAATTAATATCAATATGATTGAGGAATTATCATGCTATTACGAAGAATAACCAAACACGTTACTGACCAAAACTGGTTCGCCGTATTCATCGATTTCATCATCGTTGTGGTCGGTGTTTTTATTGGTATACAGGTCTCGAACTGGAATGACACACTTGCGAACAAATCTTTAGAGCAAGATTATAAAAATAGGCTAAAGGAAGATTTTCTAAATATTGAAAATAGACTAGAGACTAACATGGAGTTTTTTATTGAATCAATTGATAGTATTTATCTGATAAATAACGCAATTAAACAAGAAGAAATACCTAATGATCTGAGTGATGAAGATTTTAAAAACGTATTAAGAATATCATTTGGGTCAAGAATTCCGGGTTGGCAGTCAGCCACATATTTAGAAATGCAATCAGCAGGAGATATCAGTTTACTGCAAAATGAACAGCTAAAAAAAGCGTTAACTGAGTATAACCAATACTCAGAGATTGCTCACACGGGTTGGAAAGTATTAACTGAAGAAAAGAAAAGGGGCGTGCAGTTTCAAATTGATCAATATATCACCTATGGTAGAAATGCCAATGCCACAGATGGGAGCAATTCTTTTGAAATCACTTCCTATGATTTTGCAGGTATGATTGAATCAAAAGAATTTAAAGATGCCTACAATACAA
>JBGCFT010000168.1:0-15421 GCA_045107085.1 Marinicellaceae bacterium
ATATCAAACCGTTTATGCCAAAGAAAAAGGTGCTGTGGCCGCTCCAACAGCCGGATTGCATTTTGACGAACAATTATTACAAGACATTAAAAACAAAGGCATTAATACAGCCTTTGTGACATTGCATGTCGGCGCAGGCACTTTTCAACCGGTAAAAACCGATTCGATCAAAGACCACACCATGCACAAAGAATGGTTGCAAGTCACACCGGAAGTCGCAGAACTGGTCAAACAAACCAAAGCCAAAGGTAACAAAGTCATTGCAGTCGGAACAACAGCGGTCAGATGCCTAGAAACAGCAGCCAATACAGGTGTCATAGAACCTTACACAGGGGACACAAACATATTCATTTATCCAGGTTATCAATTCAAAGTAGTGGATTCATTACTGACCAACTTTCACCTACCCGAATCAACTTTAATTATGCTGGTTTCAGCCAAATGCGGACGAACAAATACTCTGAATGCTTATAAACACGCCGTAGAACAGAATTACCGCTTTTTCAGTTATGGCGATGCGATGTTTATTTCATGAGAACGCCTTGCTCAGCTGCATTTTTGGAGACGCTGTTTTGTGGTACCTACCACAAAACTAAGCGACGTAAAATGTCAGCTGGAGCAATTTGTTAGGCTTGTTTAGTTTCATCGAAAGAGCCACGCTTATGCACCTGTAAATTTACTGTTTCCCGTTTCAATGTTTGAAAACAAACACACGGCATGCCCTTGCATAAAACCTGCAACAATGCGGTTCTATTTTGACGGACATTCAGTGCAAAGTCCTGGCCCTCTGTTGAGTAAGTTGCCGCTATTTCTATTTTTTCTTTATTTGGCAAAACAGCTGGATACCAGCTTTCTTCTTGTAACTTTTTCAGGTGCTCTTCACCCAGTGAGTAATCTGGTTTGGCATATGGGTCGATATTGATAACAGATACATTCTCCCACTCTTCTTTCTTTTCGTTTCCGTAGATTACGTAGATTACGTAGATTTCTATTGCTTCCATAATGAGAGCCTAACAATAATTATACAACATTAGGCTGAAATAACTCTTTTTTGCCTGTTTTTCTATCATTGGGTTTCTTTGATTTTTATTGAATTGAATGAATATTAGTTAAATTTTGAATACAAATCAAATAATCCATGCGCATTAAACTCTAATTCTGAGTTATATGAGACATATTATGCCTATAATTTTTGATATGGTGTTTAAATGGCATAAAACTTATTATCTTACTGATACATTTCATGCCCTAGCTCCTAAGTAGGAACGAACATAAAATAACAAAGAATAATAATGGGTACCCATAATGCATTCACCTTACGGAGTATTGGATAAATGTACGGCGCAACCCTTGTGGTTGCCCATTACTCGTCCGATTGTTCTAGCATTAAAAAATTACCACAGCCATCTTCGAATAAATGCGTTAAACCCCATTTTGGCCTGTCTAAATCTGGACGAATTTTAATACCAACTGATTGTAACCTTTGCATTTCTTCATCCACGTTTTTAACCGAAAAAATGGCATAAGGTAGATTGGCTTGATAAGCAGACTTTTGATAGTCTTCTGCAAAGTTTCCTTTGCAAGGTTCTAATAAGATTGATGTTCCTTTTGGATCTTCCGCTGAAACCACGATCGCTAACATGCCTTCCTCATCAAATTCTTTGGACACAAAGCCTAATTTTGTCGTATAAATTTCATGCGCTTTGACGGGATTTTGTACTGGTATACTCATTATAGAGAGTTTCATTTTTTCTCCTAAACTTATTTTAATAAGATGTTTAAATTCATATTATACTAAACAATTGGTCTAAAAAACGCCGTACTTATAGAGCAATGATAGTTAGCTAATAAAGTGAATAAATCAAACAAACTAATTGTTTTTTTCCTGTTTAAATTGTTTGTTAGGCTTACTGCAAGAAACCATGATTTTATTACTGCCTAAACAGTATTAGTAATAATAGAACGGAAACACAACTAGCTATAGCTGTTCTAATTAAATTTGATGTATTCCAACGTGGTTCAAAATCATGACGCGCTAATTTAATATCAGTTTCGTTCATCGCATCAACATCTAGAGTTTGCAATTTGTTATTCAGTGGCAAGTGTATTGCAATAGTCGGTACTTGAACGCCAAGAACATACGCAAGCGTCGCCAAGACTAAAAGAAAAAGGTCAACTCCTTCTAGCCTTCCAATTCCATAAAGAGCCGAGACTATTATAGCGATAGCAGAGCCTATCCAGACCAGCATAAATATAGGGTGATTATTCTGGATAATACGATCTGTAACCTGAAATGTTCTAATAAAATCCCTGTCGTTTAAATTTTTAATGCCTGGCATTACCACTACCGCATACGAAAAAAGGAAGCCTGCAACCATAGAACATAGAAACGCAGATAAAAGTAATGCTGTTTGAAATATATTCATAATCTAAAGTCTTCTCTCTTATTTATTGGTATGGCCTAACGCCCGTAACAGGCGAATTTATGTAGGTGGATGTTTTGTGGCAGCGTAGCTCCCGCCACCAAACGTGCGCCGAAATAAAATTCGGTCTGATTACGCTTGTTAGAAGTGGATTTAGGCACGTTGCATTAACTCTATGGTTTCACCTACTAAACTATCTTGCTCATAGTGAACCAAGCCGCCGAAATCTGTATCTATCATTACTCCAGAACGAATATGACTCCACTGTTCTTTTGGGTGATCATGGGAATATTTATCAGAATCCATATTCGCCACAACAACGCCTTTGTATATACCACTGATCCGAACATGGTCTCCAACTTTTGCTTCATTACCATCGGTATATTTCATAGGAAACTCGAACTTCTAACAAAAATTATACAGCATTATGCTGAAATAACTCTTTTTTGCCTGTTTTTCTATCATTGGTTTTCTTTGATTTTTAGTGACTTGAATATATACTAGTTAACTTCTGAATAAAAATCAAATAATCCATGCGCATTAAACTCTAATTCAGAGTGATATGAGACATATTATGCCTATAATTTTTGATATGGGGTTTAAATGGTATAATTCTTATTTATTGACAATACATCTCGTTCACTTGTTCCTGTATAGGAATGAAAATCAATAAATAAAGAACAATAATGGATAACCACAAGAGGCACGCCATACGGAGTATTTATTCAGGTTCGGAATTACACTTTTGAATGCTCATTCTGCTAGCTTAACAAAACCCAAATTTGTTAAAATCAATTGATTTATTCAGTCCAAACTCAACGCCTTCTGATTTTAATAAATCATACTGCAATTCAAAACCTTCGTTTTTTAGTGATATTTTGCCTTGTGAATTAATTACGCGGTGCCAAGGTAAGTTGTATTTTTTTGTACAAGTGTGGAGTATTCTTGAGACTTGTCGTGCTGCTCTTGGGTTTCCTGCAACCAAAGCAATTTGACCATAACTTGCTACTTTTCCAGCAGGTATTGACTGGATAATATGGATAACTTCTTTTGTGAATGGAGACATAAAATAATTCAAGTTAACGGTTTAAATTAGCAGTTAAAATTATACCATGACTGAGAATTATTTTATTAATATGTGTCAATTGCTAATAAATACTCAGTAATTCATATAAGATGTGCGCATGACTAAGATAAAAGACAGATTCAGAGGATTTATACCTGTTGTAGTTGACGTAGAAACAGGTGGATTTAATTCAAATACCGATGCTTTACTTGAAATAGCTGCGGTTATTATTCAACAAGATGATGCGGGTTATCTGTTTTATGATGACGTCACTACGGCTTATGTAGAGCCATTTGAGGGTTCCAATATTGATCCAAAATCATTGGAAGTCACAGGCATTGATTTGAATCATCCATTGCGCATGGCTGTTAATGAAACAGCTGCCTTAGGTAAGATTTTTACTCCGATCAGAAAAGCGTTAAAAGCAGCTGGCTGCAACCGTGCTATCCTTGTTGGTCACAATGCCCATTTTGATTTAGGATTTGTCAATGCGGCCGTTGAACGCACTGGCATCAAACGCAATCCATTCCACCCCTTTAGTTGTTTAGATACGGTCACATTATCTGCGTTGGCTTATGGTCAAACGGTTTTGGCCCGTGCCATTGCTGAGGCAAAAATTGAATGGGATAATTCACGTGCACACTCAGCCATGTATGATACTGAAAAAACAGCTGAGCTTTTTTGTAAGATTCACAATACTTGGTTAGATCTATCCTCTAAGACTTAGACACAGCATGTCGCACGACAGCAATGGATCGCGGCACATACACATCGACACTGCGCGAACAGGTATAAATCAATTCCAATTCTGGCAACTTGTCCTCTAACTCTTTCCACAATTCAGGATGATAGTAACCGCCCCTTTCTGGTGCTATGCTTTCGATGGTTTTATCAATGATGTGAACACTTTCTTCAGGAAATAAATCATTGGGCAGTTTTGTCAATAAAGTTTTACAAGACTCTTCTGGCTTGACTGTTTTATAAATATTTTTACTATAATCTTTGCCCGTAATCCTTTTTAATCGGATATCTTTTTGGCTAAAATTACAAATTTGAAGTTCAAGACCAAACTCTTTATTTTTAAACAATATTTTAAATGAAACATCGATGTTTCTGTTTAAAATCAGACGGTTCATGTCATCTAATGGCAGATGCCAATCTTTATCTAAGTGACAATTCAGTAAGGCAATCCATTTAGCAGAATACTCTCCAAGGTATCCTGTGTATTCTTCGTTGTCATCACTTTCTTCAACTGAAACCACTACCTTTTTATTGATGTGGTGTTCTAATATTTGATCATAATCTTTGCCTACTGCACCGATGGCCGTTGATCCAACTTGTTGTAAATGCTTCTCATTGGCTTTGATGAGTTCTCCTGCACTGGATTTCATGCGGTTCAGAAATACACCAATAGTTTCACTGAAGGCTTCTTGAAAGTTGCTGATAAAATTTCTGAACTGCCTGATGCCACGCCTCAGTTGTCCTGGTTTTGAGACGATTTTAATTTCTTCTAAACGTCTTTGCTTGTTTTCAGGGGATAATTCATCATGGTATCTGAGGATGATTTTAACCTGATCTAATTCTGCTTGATAAAAAATATAACTGTCAACCCAAGCGCCTCCACTGCTTTTAAATGGCTTTGAAAACAGTAGCTTAATGCCATTAACAAACATATCAACTCTGCCCCACATGCGCTTGCCATCTTTTCTTTCGAGTGTGATGTGAAAGTTTTGAATCGATTTTAAAACTCTGTCATATTTTTGAACTATTCGAGCCAACAAGGCTGTAAAAAATATGATGACAACCGTTGCAATGAGGATATTATCCATGTTTTGGGTTTTGTTTTTGAGAATTTATAATTATTACTTTTAGATGAAAAAATATCAATTACTGGGATAAAATGATTGAAAAAGTATCGGGTTATATTTTTGATGTACGATCATAAAAAAACAAATTACTTGCTTGTTTTTTTTATTGACCCAACAAACAATCTGAAAAGACAAATTTTTGTTCCTTCAGATTGTTTATCAAATTAAGCCATATTAATTATTGCCATGTGCCTTCATCCCAATGCATAACATCCCAATTATTAAGTGCTTCAGAACAATTCACAATGACGTTATCAATGCCAGAGATAGTCATCGCCCCTGATGCATTGGTTAATGTGCAAGATTGAGGAGTTGGGTTGTTGGGTTGCGTTGCAACTGTGACTGTCCAATTTGCACCAACTGGTACATATTGATTCAATAAAAACCCACCATTCTCAACAATTATTTCTGTGTAATTAACTGCATTAAAACTAAGATTGAGTTCCAAACCTGAAGAACTTAAACCCGTTACCATTCCGCCAACCAATCCGCTATTTTCAAAACCGTTTTTGAAGATCAAATCAGCTGACTGGGCTTGCCAGCTGATCAATCCTATGATTATAAGTATTTTTTTCATGTTAGACTCCTAATCTGTTTCAAATAATCCGCCAGCACGCCAATCATATAAACCTCCGGAGTTTCTGCCTTCGCCTCCACTGACTGTTGCACTTTCTCCACTGGCTGTATTGTCTGCTCCACCAGTAATTGAGGCATTTGTTCCAGCAGCAGTATTATCAAATCCACCAGTTATTGATGAATTTTCACCTGAGGCAGTATTTCTGCGGCCTCCGCTAACAGATGAATATGTGTTTGAAGCTATATTTAATTGTCCACCAGTGACGCTAGAATAGAGACCAAATGTGGTGTTTTGAAATCCACCAGAAATACTAGAATACGCTGCTGCTGGTCCAATAATATTGGTATTACCACCAGTAACCGTGCTCCATTCAGAACCTACTCTATTATTTCTTCCACCTACAATAGATGAGTAAATGGCATTGTTAACATTATTTTGCCCTGAAACAATACCACCAACACGGGTATAAGAATTTTGTATGCCTAGGATTAAGTTGTGTGAACCTGTTCGAACATTTCTCCCCCAATCATGTCCATTAATATTACTACATTCATTTTCGTTCAAATAGTTGGCATTGGAACAAAATTCTTGAGCAAAATCACTGGTTTCGTTATAGCCGATGGTTAAATTACCTAATCCATTAACAGTGCTAATGGTTGAACCTGCACCACTGTTGATTTGAACATTGATATTAGTAAACTCAGCCGTATCATAGCCATCAACAGTTGAAAGCATAAGATATCCATCCAATTCTAAAACACTGTTATCTTCAATAATATTGAAACGGGTATCAATGTCTGCAACGGCAGCAAATAGACCAGCACTCAGAGCATCTATATCCGAGTTTGCGGTTATGAGCGAATTGTTTAGAACTGCGATTTGACTATTGGCTGTGGCCAAATCTGTTTGTAATTGAGCTACAGCCAACAACAGGTCATCAATTCTGGTATCGTTATCATCAACAGCTGTTTTAACTGCATCAAAGTTAGCATTAACTTGAGAAGCTACTGCTGGTGTATTAGCAGTAAATGTGTTGGGTATTGTGACCGTATCAGCCTGAATCAAACAAGACGTTGCGATTAAAGGTGCAATGATTGCATTGCGAATGGATTTAAAATTCATAATTTTCTCTGTTTTTAATTGTGTTATTAAGTATTACGAAAAAAAAAAATATATATATGACATTAAATGTTTTTTTATAGAGAAATTTAAAGAAGAGAGTTTTAATAACTCTGAGGAAAAGTAATATTTGATTAGACAGAACATCTAAATGACAAATTGATTGCCAGCATAAGAACTATATATTTGTTAGGCTTTAACATTTCTTTTAAAGCCTAACAAATGACTAAAGTTCTTGATGATCAGAGAAATAAATTATGCCGCTAATTCCTTTAAAGGTGGCGCAAAAGTTGTCAATTTAATGCCTTTGACTGCGGCTTTATATTCTTCGATTGTTGGCGTTCTCCCTAATATAGTGGACAAAACTACAACAGGTGTAGATGACAATAAAGATTCGCCTTTCTTCTCACCTGAATCTTTGACCACTCTTCCTTGGAATAAACGTGTTGAAGTCGCCATCACTGTATCACCAGCTTCTGCTTTTTCTTGGTTACCCATACACAAACTACAGCCAGGACGTTCTAAATACAAGATGTTTTCGTATTTGGTACGGGCTGCCACTTTTGGAGCATCATCATCAAACTCAAAACCAGCGTATTTTGATAACACATCCCAATCTCCTTCTGCTTTTAACTCATCTACGATGTTATAAGTTGGTGGTGCAACAACCAGTGGCGCTTTGAATTCAACTTTGCCATGTTGCGCTTCAATATTTTTTAACATGTGGGCCAAGATTTTCATATCGCCTTTGTGAACCATACAAGAACCTACAAAACCTAAATCCACCTTCTTTTCTCCCTTATAGTAAGAAAGTTCTCTGATAGTATCGTGTGTGTACCGTTTTGAAACATCTTCATTGTTAACATCTGGATCAGCAATCATGGGTTCATCAATGGCATCTAAATCTACAACGAATTCTGCAAAATACTTGGCATCATCATCTGGTACTAAAGGAGGATTTTTTCCAGATCTGACTTCATTGATGCGATTATTTGCCAAATCGATAAGTCCTTGTAAGACTTGTTTTTCATTGTCCATGCCTTTATCTATCATGATTTTTATTCTACTCTTAGCAATTTCTAAAGATTCGATAAGCGTATCGTCTTCTGAAATACATATAGATGCTTTGGCCTTCATTTCAGCAGTCCAGTCTGTGAACGTAAAAGCTTGATCAGCCAGCAATGTTCCTATGTGTACTTCAATAATTCGGCCCTGAAATACATTATCTCCTTTAAATTCTTTAAGCATTTGAGATTGAGTGGCATGTACCACATCGCGGAAATCCATGTGATCGCTCATTTGACCTTTAAAAGTGACTTTGACTGATTCAGGAATGGGCATACTGGCTTCGCCTGTTGCCAAAGCCAGAGCTACTGTTCCAGAATCTGCACCAAAAGCAACACCTTTAGACATTCTTGTGTGTGAGTCGCCGCCGATTATAATGGCCCAATCATCTACAGTAATATCATTAAGCACTTTATGAATCACGTCTGTCATGGGCAGGTAATTGTTATGAGGATCACGCGCTGTAATCATCCCAAAGTCGTTCATAAACTTCATCAATCTTGGGATGTTTGCTTTAGACTTATCATCCCAAACTGAAGCCGTATGACACCCTGATTGGTATCCGGCATCAACAATGGGGGAAATAGTGGTTGCCGCCATCATCTCTAATTCTTGAGAAGTCATCAGTCCAGTGGTATCTTGTGATCCAACAATATTCACCTCAACACGCACATAAGATCCTGCAAGTAAAACAGCGCCTGGAGTCGATCCTACTACATTTTTATTAAATATTTTTTCAACTGCTGTTAAACCTTGACCTGGATTGGTCACTTCTTTTGAAGTGGCAAAAACTGGAATAATCTCTGTACCCAGTACTTTTGTTGCAAAAGCTTGCAGTTTCTTACCAAATACAATCGCATAAGAGCCACCAGCTTTAATGAATTCAACTTTTTGAGGTGTTAACGCAGCCGAAATATCTTTTAATTCTTTATCACCCTTATAAAGCTTTTTCTCTTTAGTATTGACCGTAAAAACAGTGCCTGTTTCTACTGAATAGACTTCCTCTAATACAGGATTGCCTTCTTCATCAACAACAACATTGCCTTGAGCATCTCTTTTCTTCGCCCAGTTTTTTAGATCAATGCCAATGCCGCCTGTGACGCCCACTGTGGTTAAGAAAATTGGCGAGATGCCATTTGTTCCTGCAATAACAGGAGCTATGTTTATAAATGGAACATACGGACTGGCTTTTTTACCTGTCCAAAGCGCTACATTGTTGACACCTGACATTCTTGAAGAACCCACGCCCATGGTGCCTTTTTCGGCTACCAACATAATTCTCTTATCTGGATGCTGTTTTTGCAGTGCTTTGAGTTGACTCTGTTTTTCTTTATTGTGCTCAAATAAACATTGACCATGCAATTCACGGTCTGATCTCGAATGCGCATCACCACCTGGTGAAAGTAAATCTGTTGATATATCGCCTACTCCAACAACGAATGTCACGATTTCAATCTCTTCTTCTACATCTGGTAATTTTGTAAAAAACTCTGCCTTAGCATAACTCTCAATAATATCTTTAGCCACTTGGCTGCCGTTATTGTAGGCTTCTTCAAGGCGACTGGTATCTGCATCATATAAAAACACTTGAGTTTTAAGCACTTTCGCTGCTTCTTGAGCAATTGATGCATCTTCGCCTAAAGCAAGATCGAGTAATACTTCAACTGAAGGTCCGCCTTTCATGTGTGATAGTTGTTCAAAAGCAAATGATGGGGTAATTTCTTTGACTTCTGCTTCACCTAAAATGATTTCTTTTAAAAACTTGGCCTTTACACTCGCAGCATCAGTCGTGCCTGGAAGCACATTATAGATAAAGAAGTTCAATGAATCTTCACGGTGTTTGTTATCCAAGTCTTTTATTTGTTCAATAATTTCGCTAAGTAACTCAGCATCATCAATTGGCTTTGGATGAAGCCCTTGAAATTTTCTATTTTGAATTTCTATCAGGTATTTACTGTATCTGCTCATATTAATTTTCCAGTTTAAATCTATATAATACTTCTGCGCTTTTAAAATCAAGCCCAAAAAAGTGTAATTATATCAATCTTATAACAACAATAGTTTAATAAAATTTATTAATTTACAAAAATCTTGTTATATAGACGTTCTAACCATTGAAATTTGAGTAAGGCTACTATTGAAATTTTTATGAAAAAGAGGATAATATACTACTGAAATTCACAGGTGATAACTATTCCTTTTATCACCAAAAATATAAAGAGGTCTATTTATGAGCAACTCACTTAAAACTGCCACCACCCTATCTTGTAACGGAAAGCAATATAACATTCATAGCTTAACTGAACTAAATAAAACACATGACATCAGTCGCCTTCCTTTCAGTTTAAAAATCTTATTGGAAAATTTATTACGGCATGAAAATGGAGTTGATGTTACAGCTGATGACATTGAAGCTTTATGCAAATGGAATCCAAAAGCTGAACCATCAACTGAAATTGCCTTTACACCCTCAAGAGTTGTGCTACAAGATTTTACTGGAGTGCCTGCTGTTGTGGATTTGGCTGCGATGCGTGATGCCATGAAAAACCTAGGTGGAGATGTACAAAAAATCAATCCCTTATCCCCTGCAGAGTTAGTCATCGATCATTCTATTCAAGTTGATAAATATGGCACTGAAGATGCCGCTGAAATTAACACACAAATTGAATTTGATAGAAACATGGAACGTTATGGTTTCCTTAAATGGGGACAAGTGGCTTTTGATTCATTTAAAGTTGTGCCCCCAGGAAATGGTATTGTCCATCAAGTCAATTTAGAATATTTAGCTCGTGTCATATTTGGTACTGAACAAAACGGTGAGCTAACTGCTTATCCTGATACTGTAGTAGGTACTGATTCACATACGACAATGATTAATGGAATTGGCGTATTGGGTTGGGGAGTTGGGGGCATCGAAGCCGAGGCGGCCATGTTAGGGCAAGCCATATCAATGCTAATTCCTCAAGTAGTGGGTTTTAAATTAACTGGAAAACTTCAAGAAGGAGTGACCGCAACAGACTTGGTATTAACTGTCGTAGACATGTTACGTCAACATGGCGTAGTGGGTAAATTTGTTGAGTTTTTCGGATCTGGTTTAAAACATTTACCTTTAGCAGATAGAGCAACTATTGCTAATATGGCTCCAGAATATGGCGCAACTTGTGGTATTTTCCCTGTTGATGACGAGTCTTTGCGATATCTGAAATTAACGGGGCGTTCTGATGAACAAATAAACCTTGTAGAAGCCTATGCAAAAGCACAAGATATTTTTCATAATGAAAAAAGTATTGATGCAGAATACACAGCTGTTCTTGAATTAGACATGAGTACTGTTGTACCAAGTATTTCGGGCCCAACCAGACCACAAGACCGTATTGAATTAACTGACGCCAAAGCCGCTTATAATAAACATTTCTTAGAGTTTGAAAATGGACGTGCTGAAAAATCAGTTGATGTAATGGCTGAAAAAGGGCATTATCAATTTACCGATGGAAATATTGCTGTAGCAGCCATCACTTCTTGCACAAATACTTCTAATCCAGCTGTGATGTTAGGTGCTGGTTTATTGGCAAGGAATGCTTCAGAAAAAGGATTGAAAGTTAAACCATGGGTCAAAACATCTTTGGCTCCCGGTTCAAAAGTAGTCTCACATTATCTAGAATCAGCTGCATTAATGGATGATTTAGAATCATTAGGCTTTAATGTTGTTGGATTTGGTTGTACAACTTGTATTGGTAATTCTGGCCCTCTTGATTCTGCATTGTCACATGCCATTCATGAAAATGACTTAATCGCAACTTCTGTGCTATCTGGCAATCGAAACTTTGAAGGGCGTATTCACTCTGATGTTCAAATGAATTTTCTTGCTTCTCCTCCACTGGTGGTTGCCTATGCAATAGCTGGAACAATGGACTTTGATTTATACAATGATCCATTGGGTACTGATCAAAATGGTGATGCTGTATTTTTAAAAGACATTTGGCCCAGTGATCATGAAATAGCTAATACCATTCAATCCAATGTTAACCAAAATAGTTTTGCCTTTGGTTATGAAGGCATATTTGAAGGGGATTCAAATTGGAATGCGGTTAACACGACTGCATCTAAATTGTTTGATTGGCAAACAGATTCAACTTATATTAAAAATCCTCCCTATTTTGAAGGCATGACATTAGATGTTGGCACCATAGATGACATTCAAGGTGCACGCTGTTTGGCCAGATTAGGTGATTCTGTGACAACTGATCACATTTCGCCAGCTGGAGCCATTGCAGAGGATTCTCCGGCAGGACAATACCTCATAGAAAAAGGCGTCGCCAAGGCTGATTTCAATTCTTATGGTTCAAGACGTGGAAACCATGAGGTCATGATGCGCGGTACATTTGCAAATGTCAGGTTGCGTAATCAATTGGCTCCAGGCACAGAAGGTGGCTGGACCAGACACCAACCCACTGATGAAGAAATGTCCATTTTCGAAGCCGCTGAGATTTATAAAAAGGAAGGCACGCCATTGGTCGTTGTTGCCGGATCACAATATGGAACAGGATCCTCACGTGATTGGGCTGCAAAAGGCACCACACTTTTAGGCGTTAAAGCGGTAATAGTTACCTCATATGAACGCATTCATCGTTCCAACTTAATTGGTATGGGAGTCATTCCTTTGCAATTTAAAGAGGGAGAAACTGCTGATTCATTGGGTTTAACAGGTCATGAAACTTATGAAATTACAGGTTTAGACAATGGTAACTCTAAAACAGCTCATGTCGTGGCAAAAACCAATGAGGGAATAAAAACTGAGTTTGATGTATTGGTGAGAATTGATACGCCTAAAGAAGTAGAATACATGAGACATGGCGGCATTCTTCACTATGTGTTAAGACAGTTAGCTTAATAAGCTCAATAAACTCAACATAAAAAAAGCGGCCTTTAAGCCGCTTTTTTTAAATCATTATCGATAAACGATTAATCAATAGAGTAATTTATTAATTCTACTGGTACTGTAGAGCTTCCAAATCCACGAATTAACCAATTTCCTGGCAAACCAAAACTATCAATAGTTCCCCATTGCTCATCACCAGGTAATGCTGGGTTAGCAGGTACATCACCAGAGTTATATGACGCAACCCATGAGCGTTCTTGAAGAACATCTTCATCAATCGTAGCAGGAAAATCCATTGCCCCTTCAAAACTGGCTCTACTGACTACTCCGATAAGCACATCACCAGGTCCTGTTAATTCAACAGGCATATCTAACATGTATTCATTAAAAGTAAAGCCATCATTATTTTGAATGACATCAGAAAAACTGGCCAACAAAACTGCATTTGTTCCAGGATCTCCATCATTATCTGTATCTTCATAAACTAATATTTCAATGGCATCACCAATATTAACCATATTATTGCCAAAAACAACTTGAACTTCTTCTAAGTTAAAAGGAAAATCGCCTGTTGCTGGACTAAAACGGTTAAGCCAAATAAATTGACCATCATCACCGATTGTATTTTCAGCGGTACCATCATCAACAACCAAACTTATTCCACCGCCGCCTCTTAAATCAACTTCAGCAGAAGTTTGACCTTTATTTGGCATTGGCTCTTTAGAAATTTCTAAGGCTTGAACCTGAAATCCTGCCATTAACATGCAGGACAATAATGTTTTATTAAATTTTATTTTCATTTGTAAAGCTCCCAATTTATATTAAATATTTGTGTATCAATTTATTTTGTGCGTAAGTTTATCTTTGTACTTACTAACAGAGCTAGAATCATACAGCATAACTGAAGTATTTACCAATAAAAGCATCAGACTTGTTAAGTAGCAACACTAGACTATATCGGTTATTACCCATTATAATCTTGAATAAATATTTTAAAATTACTTGGTGCTTTTTTGACTGATGTATTGATTAAAGACTTGAATTAAAAAATAAATATAAACAGGCACTATATGCAATACAATTCTATTAGAACTTGTAAAATCATTGGCAAAGTTACTGGCGTAAGTCATGAAAAACAATACAAAGAGGAAAAACAAAGTAAATATCAAAAATAGACTGGGTAAAACTAAGGCACTTTTATCACTAATTTTAATTGGTAAAATTAATACAACAGGAATAAGGTACCATAAAAGGCCCCAACTGTTGCTATAAAACAAAGCCTCTAATAATGCATCTGATGTATTCAAAAATGTTAACGCATATGAACCCAATAATGGAATTTGTATCAACTCTGGTTTAATGATTAACTCGCCAATGGGTGAATTAATACTGAATCCATCAAAAATCCACCAAATTGAACACACACTGATAAACAATGTATAGAGAATAATACGCTTTTTAACCGACAACAATGCCAAGAAAAATGCCGATATAAATATAATTAACCATACCCAAGATTCCAGTTTAAACATTACAAGGCATATACAATAAATCAAGATTAAGAAAAATAATTTGATATTGGGTTTGTTCAGAAAAAATTGTGCGTTAAAAACACATAAAACTAAATAAGCAGAAATCCAAATATCAGCATAACCTGCCAGCACCATATGAATATTTAGAATAGGAATAGTAACCAACATGATGACAGCTAAACATGCGTATTTACTGGATGAGGTTAATAATTTTATGTTTCCATAAAAACCTAAAACAAAAGCAATCAGCATGGCTGGATAGACAGCATTCAATTGTGTTTCATTCCAACCCCAAAACCCAGATTGAAATAAATATAGCAATGAAAGACCATCAGGATAATGAACAATTGGATTGGTTAGAGCTGATTCAGATTGCAACCATACAAATCTGTTGATCAAAGGCTCATTAAGACCATGATAATACCAAATTTTTGCTTTAGCTACCCAACCATTCCAAGCGTCCCACCCAATAAGCGGCATCGAGGTATTTTGCAAAATTATATGGTATAAATGGGTAATAACAATGAATATAGCCAAATATAGGTAAATATGCTTTTTATCGCTATAATTAAATTCTTTAAAAAAACTTAAGCTGAATGTTTTTCGTTTTAAATATCCTAATATAAAAAAACAGAGTATAGAAAAAATCAATAACACGTTAAAAGCTATGCTAATATTCAAATCTATATTTAAATATTGAAATACATTCAACAATGATATAACTAGAAAAATACCGAGAAAAAAACTTTCTCCAAAAATCTTTTGCCAATTTTTTCTCTGCATCGATATCAAGGAATATAAAGGCAGTCCCAAACCAGTAAATAAAACAATTAGAATAACTATATTTGTCATTACAACACTTCCATAATTGAAACAATGTTGTCATGCCAAA
>JBGCFT010000169.1:0-9940 GCA_045107085.1 Marinicellaceae bacterium
AAATTATTTAATTTCAACAACCATTCGGTATAGTTAGCAGATGAAGGAATTAATGTCTTTATTGCTAAAGGATTTGAAACGTTCAAATCATTTTCAGTGAACGTTGATGGCTCAATAGATTTCGAAAAACTGATAGTATAATCTGCCGAATCTATAAAGGTAGGGTCAGGTTGCCCAAATGCTTGATTAATAGATACATTCAGGTCAGATTCAAAGAAGTTTCTAGTCGCAATAAAGGTTGGGTGTTGGCATGTTTCAGCTGAAGAGCAATCGATCCACACTTCATGACTTGTACCTGGCCAATCCCATAGATATTTGTTTAAAAAATCTCCAGTATGCTTAAAACCTCTTTCATTATTATACGGAAAAGTGACTGTATCACCGGGTTTGACGCCCAATTCGCTGGTATCTATCATTTTTTCCTGAATCTTTGCCCCTGATAAAAACGTGATGTTTTGCCCTAAGTCAGATGGTGAGTCTATTATAGCTCCACAACTACCTGTTTTTGTATAAGTAGGCATAAACCGTTGACCTTCATAAGCAATCAAACCATCGCCAGTACCTGCAAATCCATTATCTTTTGTGACTCCCAATATCACCAACATATCGATATCTGCTAATGGATAGTCCACACTACAACCCGGTAATGCCTTTGAAGGGCAAGCCAATTTAGTCATAAAAGTACCAGAGTCTTCCACATCGAAAAGATCTTTGAATAAAAATATAGTTGGCTCGCCTGCTTGGTGACAGGAAATTTGTGTACATAGTTCAAAAAAATCAATAATGTTATTATCTTGACCTTTGGGGAAAATTTTATTGTCAAAACAGGTATCCGTATCGGCAATACCTGAGTGCGGAGTCCCAACTGTTATGACCTTGTCTACTGAATGACTTACATGAGGACTACCATAAGCTAAATATTGTAGATATGTTCTGATCAAGATGCCTCCAAAAGAGTGAGCAACTATATGTGGTTTCTTTCCTGTTTTTAATTGTATCAATTCAATGGCTTCTGCAAGCTCTGAAGCCACATCTTCAAATTTTGCATAAGTTCTCCATTTAAATTCAAAAGCGGTGTATCCAGAATAACCAGGTTCATCAACAACAAGTTGCTCAACTAACTTTGGAAATTGACCCCAAGTTCCTACTCCTCCACCCAAACCTAGAGGTACAAAACCATGGATGAATAAAACAGGCTTATGATCAAGACAAGAGTTGTTCGAATCACTACTATCACAACTTGACGTAAGAATTGATGAAGTTTTTTCTGTGAGATCAAACCAAATTGTTGAGTCAATGATGAAGTTTATAACACCATTAGACTCTTTCGATTTTGGTAGTCTGTTTATATCAAAATTTTGTATTGAATCTGCAAATAGTCCCTTGTGAATCTGCCAAGTGCAATTACCCACTTTATACTCTTTGTCTTTACATGGAAATAGTGACCTGTTTGCGCTATTAACAGTGACCGACTCGGATAATACCATTTCTATATCAACTTCCACTCCTTCTGTAGCATTGATTTGATAGGCCGTATCACCTTCTTCATCAAGGCTAAGAATAACTTGTGTGTTGAGATTATTGTTGGTCGGGGTGATTCCAATGACTCCATCACTTGTGAAGGTTTGAACTCCCATCTGAATATTGGTATCCAGTTGAACCTCTCTTTCCTGAGAATACAATTGAAGCCATGAAAAAATATCCTCAGCATCTGTTTGCTCAGCACCAATTCCTATAGTACTATCAGTGAGTTGAGTTCCTCCCATTTCAAACAAGTAGCGAACAAACAGTTCGTCATCATATCCTTGTTCAATGGCTTGGTTAATATCTATATCCAACATTTTTTGACAATTACTAGTTAACAAATAATTGATGATTTGACTCGAGATAGTTCTGGTGGAGCTCTCACTTAAAGTATTTTCAAGCAAGGCTGTGTCAGTAACTCCTGCAAGATAACGTTTTAGTATCACACCATCAGAGAAGGGGTTTATTATCCCATCACCGTCAATATCTGTTGAACACATCATCGAATCGCCTGTAAAAACATTTTGAAAAGCAGGGTTTATAGATGTTTCAAATGGGTTAGCAAAAATTGCGTCTTGTGCTATGATTATTTTCATAGAGTCTGCTTTAAATCCCCAAGCATAGTTATTTCCTGAGTCTTCAGTTACAGGATGATTGGCTATCTGGCTGATATTAATTTTTGCACCAGAAAAATAAGGACTGGTTTTGAATGTAGCGGTGAGTAAAGTTGTTGATGAAATTGAAGTCGGCCAAGATGAGTTTTCATCAAACCAGATAAATTGTTGATAAACATCGGTTTGGTAATCGTTATCGTAATCATGAACATCAAGCTGAACCTCACCAGATGAAAACAATTTATCACTGAAAATATTAGATGTAGTAGTTAGTCCCAATTCATTTGAACTCCAATGAATTCTTATGCCTACGCCTGAAGTTTTTAAATCATTACTATTGTCTGTATTATAATCAACATCAATGACAAACTCGGCATTGGGTCCAGATGGTGGAGTAATGAACATCATGGTTATTTTTTGATTTACTCTTTCTGTTTCACCTGAGCTATTTTTTGCAATAGTAGAATTTATACATAGATTAATAAATATTAGCACAAGAATCATATATATTTTAATTTTTTCATCAATCATAATTTTCTCTTTTCTATCTTAATTAATATTTGGGTTAACTGAATACATATTATGGCTTGTTTTATTTACTAATTTCAAAACTATTTTTAAATATTAAATCAAAATTAAATGATGAAACATTTGAGCTAAGATCAGTATCTGCAATTCCATTAGATGGGATAACACTTGCTACTAATATTAAATCCCCTTCGTTTATACCATCAAATTCTCCATTAACTATAATTTCTAAACTTGAGTTTGCTGATAAGTCTAATAAAAAGCCAATGTCTTCTGATCCATTATTTTTAGTACAAACTGCGTCTCCCGATAAATTCTGACAAATCCAATTAAATGAAATTAATCCATCAGGAAATTTATGAATAAATGTTGAGTTAATCACATCTGTCGGGCCATTGTTACCAACTATAATTTTATAACTCAATTCTGAATACTCATCATCACCGCTTCTTGATAATGATTGATCTTGGTTATTTGAATTTTCAAAATCGACGAACAAATCTGCACTATCGGAATTTAGATCTGTTATTTCATTAATAATTTGAGAATCTTCACTTGTCACTATATTGTGATTTTCAGCATGTGCTTCGGTTAGTGTGATCAATTTAAAATAATATGCTTGATTTGGTGTTAAGTTTCCGACAGTATAGGCAACTTCATTTTTACTGTTGGTTTGGTAAATTTCAGTAAACGGTCCTGACTGACTATCAGACATTAAAATTTTATAATGCCCTTGTTGCTGATAACTTGATTCATCCCATATCAGACTAATACTGTTATTACTTTTTGCCAAAATTTCAATATTTTGAGGATATAACGTCTGTGAAGCTTTCCAATCTGCATTGCAATATGGACTTGAAGATAAACAAGGATAAGAATTAATAAAATCATCCACAATTGTATTATCACTATACAACCCATTATATCTAGTATCTATACGAATCATATTTTGTAGATTAGCAATACTACTTGGGATTACACCTGATAATTTATTAGAATTTATTGACAGAGTTTCTAATGAAGTCATTCCACCAATTGAAAAAGGCAAAGTACCTGATAATTTATTTTCCGCCAAATCAAGGTTTTTTAATAGGTTTAAATTACCAATTTCTTCAGGAATTACACCTAATAACTGATTGCCATTTAAAAACACATTTTCAAGGTTATCTAAACTTCCAATTTCAGTAGGTATATTACCTGTTAGTTTACTATTTCCAATATAAATATTTTTTAAATTGGGAAGGTTTGACAACCAAACTGGTAGAGTTTCACCAATAAAATTATTATTAGAAAGCTGGAGTGTTTCTAATTGATTCATCCCAGAAATCCAAGATGGAACAACACCTGAAACAATATTTATCAACCCTAAATATGTTAAATTATTTAACTTAGATAAATCGACCGTTGAGGTATCGAGATAAATATTGGAATAGTTTCTAATTCTAATTCGTTCTAACAAAGTTAAGTTTTCTAACCATTGAGGTAACTCTCCATTGAGTGACATATAAAATTCTAGATAGGTTAATTGAGTTAAATTTTCCATCCAAGTTGGAAATTCGTAAGTTGTATCTCTAAATAAACCATAGTAAGAGAAAAATCCCAGATGCTTTAAATTTGTTAAATTTCCAATTTCAGATGGAACTTCGTCATTAATAAAAAGAGAATAACAAAAACCTAAATCAAGGTACATGAGGTTTGTTAGATTTCCAAGCCAAGAAAGAGATTGGTTAGTTGATAGGTTAAAATTTCTCGAAAAATCTATTTTTTGTAAATTTGTCAAGTTGCCTATTGAAGAACTAATAGATCCATTTAGTTGATTTGATGACAAGTCAAGAGTCCTTAAATTGATTAAATTTCCTAATACAGCATCTATACCGCCAGTTAATTGATTATTTGATAAGTTGAGAATTTCTAATCCAAACAAATTACCAAAAGTCTCTGGAATGTCTCCAGTGAGTAAATTATTTGATAAGTCAATTGTAAATAAAACCAACGAATTTGGATTACCTAAATCAGAGGGAATTTCACCAGTCAGCCGATTTGAATGTAGCCTAAGGAAATTAAGCTGCGTCAAATTTCCAAGTTCAGACGGTATCGACCCTGTTAATTGGTTTTCTAATAACCATAATGATTGTAAATTTGAAAGGTTTCCTAATTCAGGAGGGATTGTTCCAGTTAATTGATTACCAGCAAGATATAATCTTTTTAAATTTTGTAGATTACCTAACTCAATTGGAATTGCACCATGAATTTGGTTATCATTAAGTAATAGAGTTTCTAAGTTGATCAAATTTTGTATTTCTATTGGTATTTCACCCACTAAATTATTGCCAATAAAAGACCCAGGTTGACTACCTAAATCAATCCCTATTATTGAATTTTCTTCACATGTAATTCCATACCAAGAATTATCACATGGATCACCCTGCAACCAATTAGATTTTTCTGTCCAGTTATCTCCATTAGTTGCATTATATAGTGTAATTAGTGCATCCTTTTCTAATTGAGGTATTAACGAATGAGCATTACATGTTGAAAAAATGATAATAAAACATAAAAACTTACACATACATATCCTTACTTTTAAAATTGAATTAATCTTCACAATAAATCAACTATCTTTATTGCTATGATTAATTTATGAAATAAAAGATATAATTACGTGTCAATTTCAATGTTTGTATGTGTCAATTTCAGTCAATCAGTGATTTCTTGTATTGAGAGGGTGTTTTTTTGGTATATTTCTTGAAAGTTTTGGCAAAAACTTGGGAGGAGCTGTAGCCGCAATCGAATGCTACTGTTGTTATTTTAACGCCTGCTTTTATCATGGCTTTGGATTTATTGATTCTAAAATTGTGAATAATGGCCAGTGGGCTTACGCTTGTGTGTTTGGATAGGTTTCTTTTTAATGTGCTTTCTGTTGAGTGTAAAAGTTTGGCTAGAACTTGGACATTGAGTTGAGGGTTTTTATATTCTGTTTCGAGAATTTTCATTACTTTTTGATGAATGTTTTCTATATTTTGTATTTTTTTATTATTGTGGAATTGGAAACTCTCGTATTCAAACTGAGCTTTTTGGAACATGAGTTGGTTTTTATAGAGAATATTCTCTGTGGTTAATAACAGTTCTTGTTTATTAAATGGTTTTGACAATGTTGCATCGGCTTTGTATTTTAAAGATTGTAGTTTGGCCATTTGCTCTTCCATGGCTGTTAACATAATCACTGGTATTAGCTCTGTTTGTAGGTTTTTTCTCACGGATTTTAAGAATTCAAAACCATTCATTTCTGGCATCATCACGTCACTGATGACCAAATCAGGTTGTTCATTAGCCATAACTTCTAATGCTTGCTTGCCATTTTCAGCAGTGATAATAGCGTAAAAACCATTTAATATTTCTGACAAGATTCTTAATATGTCTTTATTATCATCAACAAGCAGAATTAACGATTTGTTTTCTTTAGTGCTTCTAATTGGCGATTTTAAATTAGAATCGGCTTGTTTAACAATGTGAGTATTATCTGAAATTTTTATGTGATTAGAATCAGCCATGGGCAATGTTAATTCAAATATGGCTCCTTTCACTTTTGCATTTTTAGCAGTTAAATCACCTTCTAAGGCTTTTGCAATTTTTAACGAAATATTTAAACCAATGCCTTTTGAATCTAGCCAACCTAGAGATTTTTTATTGGTGCTTCCAAAATCAAATATATTTTTTAATTCCTGTTTAGATATTCCATTTCCAGAGTCTTCAACTGATATAATCACATTATTATCTTCCTTTTTAGAATGAATGATTATTTTTCCTCCATTTGGTGTTTGTTTAATGGCGTTCTCTACTAAATTATTCATGATTATATTTAATGAACGCCTATAGGATCGAACCGCCATATGTTGATGTGTTTTCAAGTTTAACTTGATATTAATGTCTTTTGATTCTGCCAACAGTTTAAAATCTTGTTGTAATGATGTTAGATAAGGTTCAATTTCATGAGCTCCCCATTGAAGGTTTTCTTCACTTTCTAATTGAGCTAAATTGATTAAGTCATCAATATAGTGTTTGAGCTCTGAAGATTGTCTAAATAATGTATCAATCCATTCTTTCTTAAGCTTTTTTCCTTCTCTTAGCTCTTCTATTGGCAACAATAAATTGGTTAATGGTGTTCTAATATTATGCGATATGCTCGAATAAAGCATATTTTGCTGGTTGTAAGCTGTTTCTAACTCGAGTGTTCTGTCTTTGACTTGTTGTTTTAACTGGAGAGACTGTGCTTGTAATTTTCTTTCACGGTAATATATCCAAGTCATAAAACTGACTATTAATAATAATGCATAAATAATATATGCCAAGGTACTAAAGTAGAAAGGTGGTTTTACAATAATTTTAATACTCAGTGGATTTTTTGTCCAAACTCCATCATTATTACTGCCTCTGATTTCATATCGATGAGTACCTGATGACAAACTAAGAAATTCTAACTTTGGGATTTCTAAGTTAATCCATTGGGTATTTTTATCTTCTCGGTATTGGTATTTGTTCGCTTTAGGTTTGTTGTAATCCAAGGCAGCAAATTCTAGGCTTAATTGTGTAAAATCATGATTGACAGAAATAGTATTTGAATGCATTAAATACTGATTGTGATCGAGTAAAGTATCGGTAAATACCATTTCAGGTGGAGTGGTGTTTATTGGAAAATCTTGTGGATTAAAAACATTAAAGCCATTAAACCCTGCAAAATATAATTCCCCAGTTTCTAACAAAGCAAATGATTCTGCGTCAAATTCATTGCCTTGTAGTCCATCATTTTCATGATAATAACGAATTTTGGGTTCACAGGGCCATTTTTCTGTTATACATCCTTTTAACTGCATTAAACCATTGTAGCTACTCAGCCATAATTCACCCTTTTGCCCTGGAAGAATTCCAAAAATCGTATTATCGGATAATCCGTTGTCCTCATTAAATATTTGCACCTCATTAGTCTTAGGATTGAGACGGTTTAATCCGCCACCCCATGTACCTACCCAGATATAACCATATTTATCTTCATAAATTGAAAAAACATTACGCGAAGACAAGACATCATTTCCCCAAAAATTTAATTCTTTTCCTTCTATTGAGAAAAGTGAAACTCCGCCGTAATGTGTGCCAATGAGAAGGTTTCCATCATGGGTTAAATATTGCGCTTTTACATGAAAGCCTCTGATATTAATCACTTTATAAGTATTCGAGTTAGTATTATAAATATAGAGTTCTTTATTTGATCCTATAAATAAAAAATCTCTAAATGAAAGCATGGTATTTATTTGGTTTTTACCCAGAGTATTAACAAGTTTAAAATCATCTTCAATGGGTTGATATTTATATAGCTTTCCTGAACGAGAACCAACCCAAATTTGCTGCTGAGAATCAAGAGTAATTGCCCTGACTTGATTTTTGTATCGAGGAAGGTTAGATTCTATAAATGGATAATGTTTCCATCTATTATTCAATCTATTCCATCTTGCCACACCACCATTATCTGAGCCCAACCAAAGCTCGTTATCTTTTTGAACTGCTTTTCTAAATAAACTGCTATTATTGAGAGGTGATTTTATGGTTTTAAACTTAACTCCGTTTTTACTGATTTTGAATAATCCAGAAGTATCGGTTCCAAACCATATGCTGTGTTTTTCTGTGACTAAAAGCGTTGACGGAAAGTATTTAAATTGATTAAATTGTTTTAAAGAAATGCTTTTAGTAACACCTTTATCGATTATTAATAGCTCATTTGAGTATAACAGTATAAGTCTTTCATCTATTGCAGATATAGCCAATAAATCTTTAGACATGGAATGTTCGATATTAACAGTTTTAATTGTATAATTATTGGTATCTATTTCTAACAAATTAGAGCTATGTGTATCAATATAAATTTTGTTATTTGATTGATAGCATCCATAAACTTTTATATCATCCTGATACAAAACCTTATAATCAAATGTATTGCCCTTCAATTCGTATAATCCCATATTTGAACACAATAATAGATTGTCTTGAGATTTTATAAATTTTATAACTTTTTCATTTGAGCTTTCGAATTTGAAGTAATCAAAGTTTTCTGAATCAATATTAATTTTAAATAAGCCGTTGTAAGCACTTACAAAAAGACTGTTATCTTTTTGATAATAATCATATACACTTCCATTTAAATTTTTAATAAAGTTATTAACAGGATGTTTTAATTCAATTAGATTATTGTTTAAATCATAGTATGAAATTGGCACTTGACTTCCAGTAATCCAATACTTGCTGTTTAAATTAACAAAACCTGTTACTTGTTCATTATTTTTGTTTGAAATAATTTTTAACTCAGTCCATGTATTATTTTTAATATCATAAATATCAGAAGGAAAATCAAACCACTTAATCCATAGTCTATCTTGATCATCAATTTGTAATTTTGTTACGACTGTTTTTCCTAATGGTGCTTTAATTTTTTTAAAACGCAAACCATCAAATCTGACTATACCAGATTCTGTACCAAACCATATTAAGCCAGTTTTATCTTGAACTATAGAACGTATTGAGTTTTGCGGGAGTCCATCCTTCGAAGTATATTGCGTGATAGAATATTGTGTCGTTGCTAAGAGGCTTGAATAAAAATGCAAAGTAAGCAAGATTATCAATGTTATGATTAATTTCTTCCTGATAATGATCACTTTTATTTATACTACTTTCTTAATATTGGTATTAAATTATATTAAAAATTGTATATCTAGTCCACTTTAATTTCTATGTTGTGCAGGGCTCTCTTACTCGGAGTTTTAAATTAACTTACCTGGGTTTAGTATATTGTTTGGGTCAAATACTTGTTTTATGCCTTTGAGCAATTCTAATTCCTCTGGGCTTCTTGAATACTCTAAATAAGGTTTTTTTATCATGCCAACGCCATGTTCAGCAGAAATACTTCCACCCATTTGTTGTATTAGACCATAAACATGCTTATTAACGGTTTCACATTCAGTTTTGAAATCATCAATACTCATGTCATTCGGTTTGATTATGTTGAGGTGTAAGTTACCATCGCCAATGTGGCCAAACCAAACCAATTCGAATTGTGGATAATGCTCCTTAACTAATACTTCCAGTTTATCCATAAACTCAGGAACCAATGAAACTTTAACCGAAATGTCGTTTTTATAAGGTGAAAAATGCGCTATAGATTCACTAATGCCTTCTCTGTATTGCCAAAATTGATTGGCTTGATCTAATGATTGAGAAATTACGCCATC
>JBGCFT010000017.1:0-15565 GCA_045107085.1 Marinicellaceae bacterium
AATTCATCTAATGATATTTCTTGCTCTAATGATTCGCCCTTTTTAGCAATGTTGTTTCTAAAAATGAAACCATCGCCATTTGAGGCGAATACAAATGGGACATCGAGTAATCTAGCATAATCCATGGCTTGTTGCATGCCTTTGCCGATTTCATGTTTGTTGGATTTGGCTTCAATGACTGCGATGGGTTGACTAAATTTTGTATAAAGCACAATATCTGCGGCTTTAACTTTCTTCCTTGCTCCAATTTGTCCACGAACAACAACCTTTCCATCTCGCAACATAACTTCTTGTCTGATTTGCGACATGACATCCCATCCTGCTTGTTTAACTGCAGGCAGAATAAACTTGGTGATGATGTCAGATTCTGTGAGTTGTTTTTTGTCCATAGGATTTAATCAAATTCGCTAATTTAGAAACTTTAATTAGCTGTCCTTCTCAATAATTTACAAAACTTTTATTTTGAAAAATCATTGGTCTTGTATCCCCATACTATTTTAGTGTAATAACAATATAAACCCTCTCATTAATAAAGTCAATTAACTAAAATTAACAGCAAAGAATTTCAACATAGGGGACTTTAGTGATTGTATGAAGGATATTTTTTACAAGCTCATATATTTTTTGTAGTAAAAGAAAATCCTGATTTTCAATTGACTCAAATCAAGATTAAGATTTTAATCATTCCATTTTTCAATCACATCGGCATTTACATAAGTGCTTATGTAAATACAATAATAAAACAATGTTGCATAAATGAAGCGGTGAGTCATCAATGATAAAATGGTCAATCAAAAAAAATGGGTACCCACCAGGGGCACACCGTACAATAGGGATGTTCTTTTATGCTAAAAACATAATAAGATTGTAAAAAACATCCAGAATCAAAAACATTTTATTCATGCAAATGATACTAATCGATCCCCGATTCGGGTCGGGTATGACAAGATCAAAAGCACAGGTAGCGTCCAGATTAGTGTGTCTGGTTGAGCAATTTTTGAACAAAAAAAAGGCTCATTTGAGATGAGCCTTTGATGATAGATTAATTGATATGAGAGAGCGAGTGCAATAAAACTCACTCTCTAGTTTCTTTTATTGGCATGTTTCTAATTCAAAGCCGCCTTTAAAAATAATGTCTAAGACTTGAATTGTCATCTGCTTTGTTGTGCTGTCTTCACCACTATTGGCGACTCCGCCATCATCTTTCAATGTCAGATTGACGGTGGCTGTTCCAGGATTACCTGTATAAGTTGCATTTAAAACACCTGCGTTAGATACAGATATTGTGTCAATGGCATTGTCTGGATCTAAAACTTCGACAGCATAACCATCAATTGACTGCTCTGTATTTTCATTACCTGGACCAAGATTGACGTTGCAGGCAACAACATTATCAGCGACACCTTCTTCAATTTCACTTAATTTAACATAAACATTTTCATCAATATCAAATGTAGGAGCGTCGTTAACGCAGGTCACTTCTACTTGCACATCAGCAGATGAGCCACCTGTAATGGTATAACTAAAATCATCAGTGCTCGCACCAGAATTACAATAATCAGCATCTGGCATATAGGACAGATCATTGTCATTATTAATAATTGCCGATGTGCCATTATTTGGATCACTGACTGCAATAATAGGAGCTGGTCCATTGACAGAAGTTGAGTCGTTATTTAATACATTAAAAGATGTCGTCAACGAATCTTCCAAAACAGTTAAAGAATCATCGACAGCGGTTGAAAAGTTATCCAGACATGTAACGACAATATTGTTCACATTATTAGAGTCTATTGAGCCAGAGCCATTGTTGTTTTCTCCACCAGTAATCGAACATGTTTGCGTAGCTGGAGCCGATACCGCCACTAAATATCCGGTTTCATCATTTTGCGCTGAAAAACTGAATGCGCCATTTGCGTTAACAACTTGTGGATCAGTTCCATTATTGGTTAAGGTCACAGGTCCAGTTGCTCCTGAAACAGTACCACTGACTGTATATGTATCAGTTGTACAGGTCACTAAAATATTATTAACATTTTGACCGGACACATTTCCAGAGCCAATATCAGCAATATCTCCGCCTGTCACAACACAGTTTTGATCAGGAGATGAAGGTTGAGCAAAAACTGAAACCGCATAAGGACCTCCATCAGCAATTTGGATCGGAAATTGAAAAATTTGTGGATCGCTATCTGAAATAGTTATGTCATCTGTACCATTGTTTTGTATTGTTACCGCACCAACAAGGCCATTCACAGTTCCACTAATACTATATAAGTCAGGACCACACATTTCCGGTTCTTCTACTGAGAGTGTCACGTCGGTTAAAGTCACTTTGTCAAACCAAAAACCTCTGCCTACTGCTGAATTATCAGTGGCATAATTGACTTTCAATTTGAGAGATTGATTTTGATTCGCCACAGAATTCAATGCACTGCTGCTCCATGTGCTTGAATCCCACGATTCTTCACTTGAGGCCCATCCAGGTTGCCCTGAATTACATCCCGGGTAATTACCAGATGCATTGTATTGTCTCCCTGCATCAGGTGAGATCACTGTTGATGAACCATTTTCAAACACCAAAGAAACATTGGCTCTGTCCCACCATGTTCCTCCTGAAATATTTTCAATGTCATAATTGGTATCAACAGACAGGGTTGAAGTGGCGGACAATTTAATATCGGGCGAAATAATTTCGTCGCATTGACCATTTAAAAGTGAACTTGATCGGGTAGCAAAAGTACCTGTACCCGAAGAATCTCCAGAAGTCCTGTCAAAAGTACCTTGAATGACTTGCCAACCTTCGTCTTGTTCAAAATCGTATGTTAATGAAGGCAAAAATACTTCATTACTTTGCACATTTGAATACGAAATAATGCCACATTTGGATACAGGCGCAATTTCATCTGATGTGATACACACATCAAATTCTAATACATCTCCAAATACCAAATCCTGCGCGTCAAAGCTAAACCCAGTTGAACCCGTAGAACAATCTGCAAAACTATTGGGAGAGACATTGGACGCCACAATACTTGCATCAATTGAAGGGTGCGAAGGAGACGAGATTGAGCTTACAGTGACATTGGTTGCTAATATTGTTCCTACATTAGCAATATCAAAAGTCACAGATGCTGATTCGCAATTGTCAATATTGTTATCGTTGTCGCCACTGTTAATGGTTAATAGCGTACTGGTTGAGTCAATTGCAAGATTGGCACTTGCTACAGGTATGCCTGTACTACAACTACTTGAAGGCCCAAAACAGCTGGTTGAGCTGCCTATAGGAATTACAGTATAATAGTATTCTCTGCCATTGGATAAACCCGCATCTAAATGTGATAAATTGGTTGTTTCAGCAATCAGAACTTTACCAAAGTCACATCCCATCACACCCTCAGTTCGATAGACTCGATAGCCCATTGCGCCAGCTATTGGTTGCCACGAAAGGATATTGGTACGATCACTCGAAACAATCGAAACTGTTGTTGCCGCTGTGGGCGTATTTTCACAACCACTATCTTGGACAACAGGTGTTGGACAAGCAATTCCGTGCCTATCAAAACTGGCAAAAATAGCCGCCATGTGAGGTGTGCCATTTGTCAGATCGCCATCATCATCATCCGCAGCTAAAAAATTTAAATAGCCGCCATCTGCATTACAACCATCGCTATCAGTATACCAAAGTCCAACAGGACCACTTCCCTGAAAAGTTAATAGTGTGGCAAACTCCCTGGCTGTATTTGAATCCATATTATAAGGAGCTGCGGTTAAGTCTCTGTTCCACAAATCATAAATGGTTTCTCCAATAATTTGACCTCGGCAATGCACACTTCCAAAACAAGTAGCATTAACCCAATCAAGGTCATGAGGCACACCTGATGAATGCTTTGCCCAGTCAATGTCTCTGACACCTGTACACTCAGTACAAGGATCACCAAAACCATCGCACACTCCTGGCTTAAAATTTCTGCCAATGCACGATGTATTCAATCTTAGCGAAGCATAAGTATCGGCAATGCCCTCACCTGGATTTTGTATACCTGGATTGGCATCGTGATCATCCATGCCGTGACCCCATTCGTGATCAAAGACACCCGCAATTTCACCCGTATTGTTACAGCCTCCACCTGAAGTAAAAAATACAAATTCCTGATTAATAGTATATCCAGCATTACAATTATCATTAGTATTCATGTTAGATACAACAGGGTTTTTAAGCCATGAATTATCAGGTAAGTAAGATTGAGCCACTTCAATCATACGATTTAATTCATAATATCCCGAACGAGTTGAGTGCGTATTACCTGCAGAAGCACCTGCAGGAATAGCACAATCTGTTCCTGCACTTGTGCCAAGATTTTGTATTGGACCTGATGCAGTTTCACTAAAGCTACCACATGAATCTTGCATAGTAATATACCGACCATTTAGAGTAGTGGTTGAATCACCTTCTAAACAAGCCAGAACATTTCCGCCTGTATCGGTAAAATAAGTTTCTCCATCCACAGTTAAATCAGCAAAAGGCATAGGAGAAATAACTTCAACACCGTCAGGTGCTACACCATCATTACTCACTGGAAATTGACCACCCTCTAATTGTCTGGTTTCAGCATAGGCTGTTTTATCTTCAAAAGCGATGAGCTCATTTGAATGGGCATCAACCATTGCTTCCCAACTGGCTATTGATTCATTATTGAATGTTACATGAAAAGTATGAACCAATTTAAATATTTCAGCACCATTATTTACAGGAATGAAGAGTAGGCCAGATTTTCCCCAATTGGCATTGACTGAATCAACACCCAGATAATTTTCTACAGTTGATTTTGCTTGATCTTTACTAATACCCGGACTTATCGATAAATTAATATCTCCCCAATTGCGGGTTCCAGTTAAGATCAGATTACCATTATTGATGACAGCCGATATAAATGAATCTCTGACTAAAACACCATTAAAAGAACGTTTTGAATTTATTTGTATAAGATCTCCATCATTTAATACAGTGACAGTGCCTGGGTCTTGCATCTGTGTTATATCAATATTTAAAATGGATCTGTTTGCATCCAAATAATTGATAAAGGCGTTCCATGCTTGTTGTTTTAACTCTTGTGTACTGGCTTTATTCTTATTTAAACCATGATTTGGGAACTTCAGGTGATTATTTTTACCTTTACCTGGAATTAAAGGGACAGAGGTCAATAAGGTGCCAAATTTATCGTTTCTAACATCGATATAGGCCGATTCTGGCTGTATGCCCAATGCTTTAATTTTTGAACTAATGTCCGCTCTTTTATTGAATGCAAGGTTTTGTATTGGTTCAAAAGCTTCATTTGTATTAAGTATGGGTGATCTAAATTCTTTACTTCGAACTTGACCAGAATTCGGTGCTTCGATAGCTATTGAAAAATTTGCAGATATTAATAAAAAAGTGATTAAGATTATTTTTGTAGACATGTTCCCCTCTAGAATATATTTTGAGATGTTAGTTTATCATTGTTTTTGTTTATTTATGATTTAAATTGACAATGGCTTGTACAAAATTTTGGCTATGTAGTTTGATTACATTCGAGGAATATAATCAATTTAAAGCAATTCTGTCCTATGAAAAATAGCAACCACATGCGTTGTGCAGAACACTTTTTTATATAAGATTATGCGTAAATGGCTTCAATCTCGTTTTGAATCATGAATAAGCGCGTATCAAATTCTAACTGATGATAGTCAGGTAACATATGTTGGCATAATTGATAAAAAGCCTTATCGTGTTGTTTTTCTTTGAGGTGGGCTAATTCGTGCACAACAATCATATTCAGTAAGGCTAATGGCGATTTTTTAAAAACAGTGCTGACACGCAGTTCATTTTTTACTTTAACTTTCGTGCCTTGAACTCTTGGGACATAACTGTGCAATCCAAGTGCATTGTTAATCACATGAATTTTTCCATCATAGCTAACTTTGCTTAAAGGTGCAGATTTTTTCATGTACTTATTTTTAATTTGCAGAGCATAATCTCGCAAATTTTTATCGTTATGAATATCGTGAGGTTTTGGGTATTTCTTTATCAAAAATTTTCCAAGAGAATTTTGATCCAGCATCGTTTTTACATGGTCTTTTATGTTTTGTGGATAGGCATTAATATAAGATAGTGGATCCGTCATTTTATATGATTAATTTAAAATTCTTCTTCAGCATCGTAAGTAAAAGCACCTAACATAGTCAGGTATTCGTCTTTATAAATATTTGAAACTTTTGAACTGTATTCGTATTCATACAACAAAACAATCCAAGTGATGTCCATCAAGCCTTTCTTTTTGGCTTTACTCATCAAGTTTTCAATAAACGAATCAGAATAAGAACACGCATTGACCGCTTGCCTTATCTTTATTGTGCCTTGCATCGCCCCATTTGTTTCTAGATACTCTGGTAAAAAGTAGCGCATTTTGAAATTTTTAGTCCATTGATTAGTGGCACGTGTATTGTTTTTGGAAAAAAACTCTTCAAAATAATCATCAGGAATCTCAGCATAGGGAAAAACTGAGGCCCAAACTGAAACTTTATTTTTTTTCTGAAACAAATGCCCTTTTTCTTTTGAATTGTTTTTTGTCTTCATACAATTTTACTATTTATTTATCGGTTTAAATTATAACTGAATAAAGAACTAAGACAAAATTTTAAGTTTTAGTTTAAGGCATCTTTGAATTTAATCGTTTCAGTAGTTCGTCAGGTTGGTGCTTAAAAAAACAAGTTCACAAGTTGTGAATGCGTATTTTTTAAGTGCCAATAAAAAAGCCCCGATATTTCTATCAGGGCTATTTAGTATACGAGAAGTATAATTTTGATTAGATTGGTTTAGTAGTGAGTCAGGTTGGTGCTTATAAAGAGTGATTTGGTGATTTACCAATGAATTCTTTTAAGTGCCAAGCTGGCTCGCTAATGAGCCAATATCATCTAAAATTTACATCATGCCTGGCATTCCGCCCATTCCTCCCATACCACCCATACCGCCCATATCTGGCATTCCGCCGCCAGCTGGTGCGTCAGGTGCAGGAGCATCGGCTACCATACATTCTGTTGTAATCATCAAACCAGCAACTGAGGCGGCATTTTGTAATGCGCTTCTTGTTACTTTAGCTGGATCTAGGATACCTTCTTTAATCATGTCGACATAAGTGCCATTGGCTGCATTGTAACCGAAGTTACCTTCGCCGTTTTTCACTTCGTTAACTACAACTGATGCTTCTTCACCACAGTTGTTTACGATTTGTCTTAATGGCTCTTCCATGGTGCGTTTAGCAATGGCGATACCAACATTTTGCTCTTCGTTATCACCGGTTAAATCACCAACAGCTGATAAGGCTCTGATTAAAGCTACACCACCACCAGGTACAACACCTTCTTCAACCGCTGCACGCGTTGAG
Organism: Marinicellaceae bacterium; assembly: GCA_045107085.1. Classification (GTDB taxonomy): domain Bacteria; phylum Pseudomonadota; class Gammaproteobacteria; order Xanthomonadales; family Marinicellaceae; genus NORP309. The sequence continues at coordinate 7,425 of JBGCFT010000017.1, forward strand.
TGCAATGCATCTTCAACACGGTCTTTCTTTTCTTTCATTTCGATTTCAGAACCAGCGCCAACTTTGATCACTGCAACACCGCCGGCTAATTTAGCTACACGTTCTTGTAGTTTTTCTTTGTCGTAATCACTTGTTGCTTCTTCGATTTGTGCTCTGATTTGATTCACACGAGATTCGATACTTGCTGCATCACCTGCACCATCAATTACAGTTGTGTTTTCTTTGCTGATTTGAACTTTCTTAGCTGTACCTAGGTGTTCTAGTTCAACTTTATCTAGTGAATGTCCAACTTCTTCAGAGATAACTGTAGCACCAGTTAATACTGCGATGTCTTCTAACATGGCTTTACGTCTGTCGCCAAAACCTGGGGCTTTAACAGCAGAGACTTTTACGATGCCACGTAAGTTGTTTACAACCAATGTAGCCAACGCTTCACCATCAATGTCTTCAGCGATAATTAATAGAGGCTTGCCTGCTTTAGCAACAGCTTCTAATGTTGGTAATAAATCACGGATGTTTGAGATTTTTTTGTCGTGTAATAAGATGTATGGTGCATCTAATTCAGCCGTCATAGAATCTTGGTTTGTTACGAAGTAAGGTGATAAGTAACCACGATCAAACTGCATGCCTTCTACTACGTCTAGCTCGTTAGCTAAACCTGAACCTTCTTCAACAGTGATAACGCCTTCTTTACCGACTTTTTCCATCGCTTCTGCAATGATTTTGCCAACGTTAGCATCAGAGTTTGCAGAAATTGTACCGACTTGTGCGATTGCATTTGTGTCTGTACATGGAGCAGATAAATCACGAATGGCTTCAACTGCAACAGTGACTGCTTTGTCTATGCCACGTTTTAAATCCATTGGGTTCATGCCAGCTGCAACAGCTTTTAAGCCTTCACGTACGAATGCTTGTGCTAAGATTGTTGCTGTAGTTGTGCCATCACCAGCGACATCATTGGTTTGAGAAGCGACTTCTTTAACCATTTGTGCGCCCATGTTTTCGAATTTGTCTTCTAATTCGATTTCTTTAGCAACCGATACGCCATCTTTTGTGATAGTTGGTGCACCAAAACTTTTGTCCAATACAACATTGCGACCTTTTGGTCCCAATGTAACTTTAACTGCGTTTGCTAATACGTTTACGCCACGTGCCATCTTGACGCGTGCGTCTTCTGAAAATAATACTTCTTTTGCCATTTTATTTCTCTAATATGTGTTTGATTTAATTATAAGAAAGTTGAATTATTCAACTACTCCAATGATGTCTGATTCATTCATGTACAAAAACTCATCGCCATCTGCTTTGAATTCTGTACCGGCGTATTTTCCGAACAAGACAACATCGCCAACTTTAACTGCTAAAGCGCGCACATCACCATTTTCCAATAATTTGCCATTTCCTACAGCAACTATAGTGCCTTGAGATGGGGTTTCTTGACCTGATTCAGGAATGATGATACCACTGGCTGTCGTGGTTTCTTTAGCTTCACGTTTGATTATTACACGATCGTGTAAAGGACGAATATTCATTTATTTCTCCTTCTCTTAAGGTTAATTGATTTATAAAAAAATTGTTGGCAACTATGTAGGGTTGAATGTTTTTAATTCAAGGAAAAAATATAAGAATATATGCTATTCAAGCCTGTTTGTTTTCAATTAAGCACATTTATCATATTTGCCTTTTGATTTATAAGCGTAAAATGACCTTAACAGACCCAGGCTTATCGATTATTCAACAAATTTTCGATCGAAGTGCGCCAAAATATAGTTTGCGTCACAATCCTTAATCCAATGCACAAACTTATAAATGAAACACTATAAACTACTGAGATTTCCATTAGTGCATTGGCGTAAATCCATTTTATCACGGTGTATAAAACCCATGCATAGACTACTAAAATTCCCATCAATAAAGGAGAGATATTTAACCAGTTCAAACACATTAATAAAGGAACAATAGCCATTGAAATCAGCAATACCACAGACAATGATAAAAATAATGGTTTCATGGGTATATTGATTGATAGCAGTTGAATAATCAAAAGTAGCATGCCGACAAAAACTGATGCATTGAATAACATATTTTTGTCCAACGCAAATAGTACTTTATTTTTCAACTGTCGGTGTTTGTCCCCTGTAAAAACATGTGCAAAAAACTTTACTTGTTTCAGTAAGTTTTTGGATTCCATTACAAAACCTAAAAATATATTGGGCAACAGCATCAAGGCAAATAGACCAACCATGTTCTGAATTTGAACATCTATTATTGACATGAATAACAACAATACCAATGAATATAACAACGTTATAATGGCCAATCGGGTATGCGGCATCAATACTGCCCACTCTATTTTTTTTGTCCCGCTGATGATCCATTGAGAAATATATAATCCGATAAAACCATTTATTTTATCTAAATGTTTGTGGCTTAAACCTGTGGTCATAAAGGCAATATTATTGGCATTGACTTGCTCTGCTGTTTTTTGATGTTGCGTGTAAGTATAAAATATATCTTTGTACATCAATGTTATCAATATCATTGTGGCTAATAAGATCAATGCCAATATGAAATTCAATCCCAGCCCCATTGAAGACAATTGAAACAGCGCTATTGGCACTGCTGGAATCAAAATTTTATAGAACAAGTTTTTGCCTAAAACCAGATATGAAGCAAAAACACTGATGCTTATGGGCATAATTAAAACTAATGTGCTGATTTTTGCATACGTCCACAAAAAAGGCATAAAACAACACGTAACAAATGCAATAATTATAAAATAGGCATGCAATATTGAATTTTTATAGTGCTTATTATTTTTCCATAAATAATTGCGTTTTAATCGAGACAATGAACCGCCTAAATATACCCCTAAAAACAAAAATAATTGAATCATGAGACTGGGATATCCGCTTGCTGATGCATAGGAGATCATTAAGATTAAATTCATCGTCATAGTAAAAATAATATAAATCAAAAGAATCCCAACAAATATTTTGTTGTAAATTAATAAATACCAAATGGATTGTTTAATAGAATTCATTGCTGACCTCTAAATACCAATCCTCTAGTGATATTGGCGTTGCTTCAATGGCATACGGTGAGTTTGCAATATAATCTTTAATCGATTGTTGCATTGGGAAAATTAATTTTGCTGTAGCGCCTCCTACATAAGCGTGCCAACTTTTTAAGCCTTTAAAATATTCGCTCTGCTCTAATGGTTTATCTGAAGAAATTTTTAGATGGGCAATATTTGACTTCAACTCTTCAATGTCATAATTCATCTGTATCTTGCCATCTTTTAAAAGAGACACTTTGTTTGCCACTCTTTCTAGATCTGAAATAATATGACTCGAAAAGATTACGGTTGTCTCATTGTCACAACACAGGTTAATTAATTCTGAAATAAACTTTCTTCGCATATTTGGATCTAAATGTGCCACCGGTTCATCTAAAATCAACAATTCTGGTTTAATGGAAATGGCTTGAATAACATGTAGGATTTGAGTTTGACCGCCAGATAATTCTGCTACTTTTTGCTTAGGATCAATTTCCCAGCGTGAAACCAAATCTTCGCAATATGTCTTGTCCCAATGACTAAAAAAACTGCCTAAATAATTTAAAAATTCATGCACACGCATCCATTCAAATCCCGCAATATCTTGGGCAACAAACCCTATTTTATCGCGTTGATCTTGCGGTAAATTTTTCCAGCTCTGGCCCCAAATTTGCAAACTCTCTGATTGGTTTTCTCGCAAGTTCATTATGGTTTCTAATAACGTACTTTTACCTGCACCATTTTTACCTAACAAGGCCACGATATCGCCTTTTTTAATATCCCAATTGAGCCCATCGAGCACCTTTTTATCCTTATAAGATTTTGACATATTCTTGATAGATATGACTGAATTGTTCATTGTTATTTCTCTTGGTTTTGAGTGAGTGATAAATACTGTTGTAACACTGTCATGATTTCATCATTGGTCAGTTGGTGTTGACGTGCTTTTGATATAAATTCTGTCAGTGGTTTTTCTATGTCAGTAGAAATGTTATTGCGTGTTTTTTGTTCTGCAACCAACATGCCTACTCCAGGTTTGCGAATAAGAACGCCTTCTATTTCTAGCTGTGAAAAAGCTTTAGAAATGGTCATTGGGTTGACTTGCAAAGCACTGGCAAGAACACGAACTGAGGGCAATTGTTCATTTTCAAGCAATAAATTCATACGAACGGCTTGTTTAACTTGGTCCATTAGTTGTCTAAAAATGGGCACACCAGAGCTGGGATTGAGTGAAAATAGATGTATGATTGCTGATGGCACTGTATTGTAATACAATATTTGTATTGGTGTATTATTATATTAATACACTAATATTAAAAATGTCAACTTTAATTTACAGAAGATGATTTATTTAAGCAAAATTCGCTTTGCATTCAGAACCACAAACAAAGAACTTACCGACATGCCAATGGCAGCCATCCAAGGTGTTAATAAGCCCATTATGGCCAATGGTGTAACACTTAAATTGTAGATGAGTGCCCAAAATATATTCTGTTTAATGATGTTATTGGTTTTGTGACTGATAGACAATAACGACTCAATACTTTTTAAGGAATTGCCCATGATAATTAAATCTGAGGCTGCACGCGCCAACTGAGTGCCTTGATTAAAACTGATAGATACATCTGATTGCGCCAATACAGGCGCATCATTGACTCCATCACCAATCATAACAGTTGCTTTGGAAAGTGCTTGTTGTTGATGAATCAGGTTGATTTTTTGTTCTGGCGTTTGTCCACTGAAATGATTTGAGATTTGTAATTTATCAGCGATGGTTTTAACCGCTGCTTTTTTATCTCCACTGATAATGGCCAAATAATGGCCTCTTTTTTTCAAAAATTCAACCAATTGCTTACTGCCTTTTCGCAATTTATTTTCTAATTCAAAAACAGCCACGAGTTGATTGTTTTTACTTAAATAAACCACTGTGTGGTTTGATTCAAGTTGGAAAGAACTGTTTTTATCACACCATAATTTTGTACCCGCTTTATATACATCATGATTGATTGTTGCTTGGACACCTCTGTTGGACATTTGTTGGTATGCTTGAATGGTTATTTCTTTGTCATAAAAATCATTAAATGCAGAAGCAATCGGGTGGGCGCTGTTGTGTTCCAGTGCTGCCATAATTTGAATCGCTTGATGTTCTGTGAGATCTCCAATACAGTGGCATTTTATTAAAGACATAAAGGGTTCAGTTAACGTGCCTGTTTTATCAAAAAACCATTGATTGATTTTACCTACTTTGGTTATTGAGTCGAGATTATTAATCAACACACCCTTTTTCATAAGTTTTACACTGGCTGCGGTTAATGCTGCTGGAGTTGCTAATGATAGAGCACAAGGGCACGTAGCAACTAATACAGCCAAAACTGTTACCATCGTCTTATCAGAACCTTGCATTGAATAATATGTCGCTGTTCCAGCTGCAAGTAATAAAACTGTCGCTACAAACCAACTGGCAAGTTTATCGACCAATAATAATGTTTTGGGTTTTTGTAATTGTGCATTTTCTAATAATTGACTTAAACTGGCCAAAATTGTCTCATCACCAATTGCGGTTGACTTTATTTGAGCTGTTCCTGAATTGACCACACTACCAGCCATCACAGTATCTTTTATTTGTTTGTTTACTGACTCTGATTCACCCGTGATCATAGACTCGTCAATTTTGAGTGAACCTGATAGAATTTTGCCATCTATGGCAATTACATCTCCTGCTTGAACTAATAAAACATCGCCTTTATTTATTTTATCATAAGGAATCGATTCCTGAATGTTATCCCTTAGAATATTCACGCTGGTTGGTATCATACTTCCCAAGGCATCATCGGTGCTCATTCCTTGGTGTCTGACAGTCATTTCTACAAAACGCCCAGCCAATAAAAAAAACACAAACATGACCATAGAATCAAAATAGGTGATTTCACCATTTTTTGTCAATACATTCCAAGTGCTGGCAACGTAGGCCAAAGTAATCGACAGCGCAACAGGGACATCCATACCCAAATGTTTATTTGTTAAATCTCTGTAGGCATTTCTTATAAAGACCTTGCCTGAATAAAAAAATACCGCTGTGGCAACCAAAAGACTTACCAATAAAAAAAACCTTTTAATATTGTCATCCATGGAGCTATATTCACTGCCATATAAAGGCACAGATAATGTCATAATAAACATCATGCCAAAACCTGCTACAACCAATCTCTTTAGAGCACTTTTACGTTCAGCAAATTCTTGCTCTTGGTTATCATTGGATTGACTTATAGAAGGAAAATAGCCCAGATAATTGATGGCTGTCAGAATTTGACTCAATTTTATTAATTTGAGATCAAATTCTACCTTTAATAACTTAGTAATAGTATTGAGTTTGACATTTTTTATGCCTTGCAAACCTCTCAGGTGCTTATCAATTAACCACCCACAAGCACTACAATACATGCCCTGTAAATTTAGTGTGACGTTAAAAGTCGAGTCACCAACTGTCTGAGTAACCGCAGAAAAATTGACATCTTGATCAAATTCAAGCCATTTTTCATCACTTATCTTTGCCTTAGAGCTTGGTTGTGATTCTCCGCGGTATTCATAAAAATCACAATATCCTTGCTCATTGATGAATTCTGCTACCGCTTTACATCCATAGCAACAAACCTGGTGGTGTTGAGTCTCTATGTTTGCAAAGATTTGACTGCCTTGAGGAATGTCTTCATAGCAATGAAAACAGGTACTTTTTTTCATTTACTCTTTAGTTGTATTAATTTTAGCCTTGTATGACTCATTTTGTTCAATGACAACTGGCGCATTTTTAACAGCAATGACCAATGTTGCAAAAGAAGCAACCACAGCTATTGCTGGCAATGTGATAACAAACCAGACCATTGGATATTTGTACCATGGTTTCTTTTCTTGTGTGTTTTTATTTTCTTGGGCCAAAATATTTTGTCTCCTCAGTTACCATTGAACCATCTTTTCCAGATTCTTGAATCTGTATTTCGATATTCTGGATGTGTTGTTTAATTTCTGATTTTGTTGCTCTGACTTTAACAGGAAGATTTAACATTTCACCTGCCTGTAATTCTCTGTCAATATATTGTTCGTCAATAACAACGGTTAAATCTGTGTCTAATCCACTGGCTGTTATTTTATATGTTTGAGAAGTCTTGCCTTTGTTCATTATTTTTAATTTGTAAACATTCTCAATTGTTTTAGAATCAACCATTCTATAGAAGCTGTTTCTGTCCCTAAGTATATCAACAGCAATGTCTTTTCTGGAAAACAAGGTAAAAGCAAATAATCCAATCATTATAGCAAGGGCAACCATATAGAGCATAATTCTGGGTCTTAGAATACGCGTTTTTTTGCCTTCCATTTGATTTTCAGTTGTATATTTAATTAAGCCAGGCTCTTTGCCTACTTTTATCATGACTTCATCACACGCATCAATACAGGCTGCACAGGCAATGCACTCATATTGTAGACCATCTCGTATATCTATTCCTGTTGGGCACACTTGAACACAAGCCTGACACTCAATGCAGTCGCCAACATTATCAACATTTTCTCTGCGCTTTTTTCCTGCTGCACGTGGTTCTCCACGATCTATATCATATGAGATAATTAATGTATCTCTGTCAAACATAGCGCTTTGAAAGCGAGCATAAGGACACATGTGCATACAAACTTGCTCACGTAAGAATCCAGCATTACCATAAGTAGCTAAAGCATAAAAGAAAATCCAAAACGTTTCCCATGGACCCAAAGTCCACATTTGCACATTAAAAAATAATTCGCGTATGGGTGAAAAGAAACCAACAAATGTAAAACCTGTCCACAAGGCCAATAAAGCCCACAATAAAATTTTCAAACCTCGGGTTTTTATTTTATAAAAATCCCACTTGCGTTTATCTAGTTTTATTCTTTTATTTCTGCTGCCTTCTATCCAAAACTCAATGCGAACAAATAATTCAGTCCATACTGTTTGAGGACAGGCAAATCCACACCAAACTCGTCCAGCTAAAGCCGTAACAAAAAACAGGGTAAAAGCGGCTATTATTAACGCCCATGATAAAAAAATAAAATCTTG
>JBGCFT010000170.1:0-3112 GCA_045107085.1 Marinicellaceae bacterium
TTTATTTAAATCATGAATGGGATAAAAATTGGGGCGGCAATATAGAGTTGTATAAAAACCCAAGATTAGACCCAAGTGAAGATGAAATTATAAGCGTAAAACCTTTGTTCAATAGATGTGTGATATTCGAGACAAATAATAAATCTTGGCATGGTTTTTCCAAAATCAAGTTACCAGAGGATAAAAAACATCTTTCAAGAAAATCATTCGCATTGTATTATTATACCAACAAAAGAGAAGAAAAATCCTTAACTCATTCTACGATTTATGTAGAAAGGCATTTACCAGAACGTTTTAAAGTAGGAAAAACTCTAAGTGAAAATGATATCATTGAAATCAAAACTTTACTCAAAAGAAGAGATCATCATTTAAAAAGAGTGTATTCAAATGTGACCCGTTTGATGGGGAAAACCGCAAAGTATAAATACATGATTTTAAGATTTATATCACGATTTAAAAAATAGTAACGCTTGATTAATTATTACAAATCACAGTCCACTTGATTTTCAGGCATGGCATCGATAAAAGCATTTTGTGTTAAGCAGTGATCATTTATTTTCACAATCAATGGATAATCATCCAATGGCACATTAAATCGATTGGCATTATAGACTTGGGCGACCAAAAATATATCAGCAATGCTGGCATTATTGCCAAAACAAAACTGCCCTGCACTTTTTTCTAATTGAATTTCAATGGCACTAAATCCTTGATGTATCCAATGCGCATACCATTTATCGACTTGTTTTTGTTGCCATTCTTCACTTTTTAAATATTTCAAAACCCGTAAATTATTTAATGGGTGAATATCGCAAGCTATGCTTAGAGCCATGGCCTTCGCCTGATATTTTTGCATGAAGTTTTTTGGGTATAAGGAAGTTTGTGGAAATTTTTCTTCAAGGTAATCAATAATGGCTAGTGATTGAGTCAAAACTTCACCATCATCAATTGCTAATGCAGGAACCAAAGACTGTGGATTGATAGATTTATAGTTATCTTTCAGTTGTTCGCCTCCATCTTTTACTAAATGAATTGGTTTAATTTTATGTTTTAATTGCTTGATATTTAAAGCAATTCTTACTCGATAAGCAGCAGTACTTCGCCAATAACTGTATAGTTTCATATTTGATTTCTTATTATTAATATATTTGGTTTAATGATATCAATAATTATACATGAATCCAATATTAATTAAATCCTAATAATTTAACCCATTGACAACAAGCTAAAATCAGATCTAATGTTTTCATATTGTTTTGTGACAGGCATCACATTTTACAATATTTAAATTTTAAGCTATACTATTAATTCAATTTAATAATTAAGGGGAAGAAAAATGAAAAATATTTTAATATTTTGTTTGTTAGCAATACCTGTAATCAGCTTTGCTGCCGATGATAAACAACCTGAGCGTATCGCTGATGGTTGGACAATGACACCAAAAGATGGTCATGTAAAAGAGTTTCAAGAGGCGCTTGCTGCCCATATGAAATTCAGAGAAAGCAAGAATGATCCAAGAGAATGGCATGTCTATAGACCCGTTACTGGTGACAAACTCAACACGTATATTATACGTTCTTGTTGTCATGAATGGGCTGACCAAGATTCTTACATAGAATGGGGCGATAAAGCAGGCACTCAAAAACACTTTAATGAAACTGTTGACCCACATGTCCAATCCTATAGCCATAACTATACAGTAATGGACAGCGAAAATAGCCATTGGCCTAAAGGCACAGTTGCTAATTACGTTGGAGTAAGCAATATAATAGCTAAATCTGGTGCTCGTCAACAAATGAATCGAGCCATAAAAGCAATGACCACTGTGGCTAAAGAACACAAATGGGATCATGCATGGTCATTTTCTTATCCTGTTGGAGGTTCTGTTGATGTCGCAATGGCCACTCCTTTTGAAAACTATGCTGACATGGCGCCACTTGAAGAGAACTTTTATAAGTTTGTTGTGAGGGTACTTGATTCTGAGGACAAAGCCAATAAAATGTTTGATGATTATTCAAGTACTATCGAGTCTTCGACTTATCATATCTATAGACACGATAAAAAATTATCTATGAGTAATGACAAATAATACTTTAAAACTTTAATAAATATAAAAAGGGATGTAAATTAACTATTTACATCCCTTTTTATTACTATATTGAACCTGTTAATCCGCTTTAACAATCGTATTTTGAATAGTACCAAATATATTGTTTCCTTTCTTATCTAGCATTTTAATTTCTATGTCATCACCAAAACTCATAAATGGTGTTGTGGCTTTGCCATCATTGATAATTTCTAAAACACGTTTTTCTGCCAAACATGATGAACCTAATGATTCGTCTTCATTGGCAATGGTTCCAGAACCTATCATTGCGCCAGCTGCTAAAGGTCTGGTCTTAGCTGCATGAGCTATAAGCTGAGCAAAGTTAAATTGCATGTCAACACCTGCCTCAGGGTTACCAAACCACTCTCCATTTAAGTGTGAATGCAATGGTAAATGCACCTTAGTGTCCTTCCATGCTTTACCTAATTCATCTGGAGTTACAAAAAATGGTGATAATGCTGTTGGTGGTTTAGATTGAACAAAACCAAACCCTTTGGCCAATTCTGCAGGTATTAAATTTCTCAAGGACACATCATTAATGATACATATGAGTTTTATGTGCTGTGCCGCCTGCTCTACTGAAACTCCCATAGGCACATCATCAGTAATGACAGCGACTTCAGATTCAAAATCAATGCCGTAATCTTCACTGGTCACAACTACATCATCATGTGCAGCTAAAAAGCTATCGCTTGTTGCTTGATACATTAATGGATCAACTAAGAAACTTGGAGGCATTTCAGCTCCTCTTGCTTTTCTGACTCTTTCGACATGTGCTAAATAAGCACTGCCATCAAGAAACTGAAAACAACGAGGCAAAGGCGGAGCAAGCATCTTTTTATCCAAATCAAATACATCAGTAATATCGTTGTTATTTAATTTATCGTAAACCTCGGTGAGTTCATCGATTACATCGTCCCAATTATCTATGGCTTCCTGCATATTTGTGGCAATGCTTTCAACAATAACTGCTGATTTATTATCACGGCTAACGACTATTAATTG
>JBGCFT010000171.1:0-35294 GCA_045107085.1 Marinicellaceae bacterium
GTTTCATCATTGATGGTTAGGCGAATTCTTCTCCATTTTTCAAGATAACTCTCTTTGTCTTGTGAGGCAATGATTCTGCCTTTGTCAATGAAGGTAATATCATCGGAGAGTTGCTCAATGTCTTGAGTGTTATGTGATGAAAATAAAATACTGCGATCACCTTCTAGTAATACATCCATCAGTTCATTCAATATTTCATGCCGTGCCACGGGGTCTAAGCCCGTGGTTGGTTCATCAAGAATCAATAATTTAGGGCGTCTGGCTAACATTAACAATAATGCCGCCTTGACTCTTTGTCCGTGAGATAAGCCTTTGACTTGGTGGTTATCCAATAAATCAAATCGTTTTAATAAAGTTTTGGCATAGGCCGCATCCCATGACGCATAGATTGATTTCATATAATCCATGTGCCATGCGATGGTTGCTTTTGAATACAATCGCATGTCTTCTGAAGCAAATCCAATATCCCATTTAGCGGATACTTGTTGATTAGGCATGTTTTTGCCTAACACATTGACTTGACCTTGGTCGTGTTGCACTAATCCCATTAAAATTCGAATCGTAGTTGATTTACCGGCGCCATTTGGGCCGATGAAACCCATAATATTTCCTGTCTTTAATTTTAAATTGATATCTGATAATTTAAATAAAGGGTAACTTTTGGAAACGTTCTGCATCTCAATGGCATAATCATTGTTTTTTAAATCAATCATTGTTTTTCTCCGCCTTATTAGAGTGATCACCATAGGGTTTGTATAATTTTTGTAATTCATGCAATCTTTGCTGTAAACTACTCGAACTCATTGAAATAGATCTTGCAATTTCAATGGCTTCCTTTAAGTATTTATTCATTTCTTCTTCTTTTAATTTAATTGAAAGGTTGTCATTTTGTGCAATAAAAGACCCTTTACCATGTTGAGTGACAATTACACCTTCAGACTCTAATTCCTGATAAGCCCTTTTAACTGTAATGACGCTGACCCGTGTGGCCACTGCCATTTCTCTGATAGAAGGCAATTTAAATCCTTGGGGCCAATCTCCTAAAGTTATTCGCATTTTAATTTGCTCCATGATTTGTAAATACATGGGCCGACCATCAGTTTGCGATAATATAAATTCTAAATCTAACGACATATGTGTGTATACTGTATATATTCAATATACACAGTATACACACATATATACAGTTATCAAGAACTTAATAAATATTTTTCTAACTTTAGCAAACCCCTTAAAATTGGGGGTTCAAATCATCCATAAAATAATCTACAATAAATATCAATTTAAAGTATAGAATATAAAGCATAATGAAATTAACCCAGTATTTATTGTTTTTGCTATTTAGTCATATAGTCTCTTCACAAGAGTGTCCACCGATTGACATCAGCTTGTTATCGAAAGAACTGACTATTCAACAAAGTCAACTGCAAGATTCAATAGATGAATGCCCAAATTTAACAGATGCAATAAGACTGGCTGAAGTTTTTGTTAAAATGGACGAACCCAATGTGGCACTAGATGTCATGCTAGATGCGCTAAATGATGTGGTTAAAACAGATGTGGACAGAATTAACTGGTTGAAAAGCAGCATTGATATGGCTTTAAAATCAGGTGATACTTGTCAAGCCAGTCAATATTTAAATGAACTAAGTCACCTACCATTTAAAGACGATGAATATAATTCATATAGAAAAAAACTCTACATAAGTACACAAAATCAAGTACTGAATAGTGAAACAATAGGTTGTGCATTGGCTGAAAGTCGCAGCGTGAGTTTTCGAGGCATGAAAATCAAACCGAAAATTGATTTAGCCATTCATTTTGAATTTAACAGTGATCAATTAACAGAAAAAGGCAAACAACAAAGTCAACAATTGGCCAATGCCTTAAAGACGAATAAATTAAAAAGTAATGACCTGTTGTTAATTGGACATACAGACAGTGTTGGAACTGATGACTATAATTTGAACTTAAGCCAAAGACGCAGTTTATCAGTAAAAAACTTTTTACTAACGATTGATAGTGACTTTAGTGAAAGAATCAGAACCAAAGGCATGGGTGAGTCACAATTATTAAGCCAAGGAACAACAGACGACGATCATCAATTAAACCGAAGAGTTGAAATTCAAATCCAATGAAAAATATCTTGTTAATTATGGTTTTTAGTCTATTGAGTTCGCTTTCAATGGCACAGAAAAGTGAGAGACGTGTGGCTTTAATCATTGGAAATTCCAGTTATTCAGAAATGGGAGTACTTGAAAACGCACAAAATGATGCTGTTGATATGACTTCAAGTTTGCATCGTTTGGGTTTTGATGTGGTTTATGGTGTTAATTTATCAAAAAAACAAATGACTGAAAAAATTCGCGAATTTGATGAAAAACTGAAAGCAGGCGATCCTGACAATACAATAGGTCTATTTTATTATGCAGGTCATGGACTTGAAGTAGATGGCAATAATTATTTGGTTCCAGTGGATGCTCAAATGGAATACCAAGAAGACGCAAGAGATGAAGGCGTGGCTCTTAATCGCATTACTAGAAGGATGAATTATACAAAAAATAGATTAAATATCGTCATACTGGATGCCTGCAGAAATAATCCATTGCCAAAGCTTGATCGCAATATGTCAGGTGGTGGTTGGGGAGAATTAACCGATGTTGCCAGTGGTATGTTCATTGCTTATGGAACATCCCCTGGAGAAAAAGCCTTGGATTCTATTGGTACAAGTCGCAATGGTGTCTTCACCCAATATATATTGGATAACATTGAAAAACAGGGTTTGACTTTAGAGCAAGTCTTTAAAAAAACCAGAGCAGGTGTGTTACAGGTAACTAATGGAAGACAGACGACATGGCAAAATAATGCCACAACAGGTGATTTTTATTTTGTACCAAATGCAGATTATGGAGCTCAAGATTCCTCTCAAACACCAATAAAAGTGGCGTCAGAAATGCCAAAACAAATCAGAAAAGTAGGAGAACGATTTAAAGACTGTTCCAGCTGTCCGGAAATGATAGCAATTCCAACTGGACAATTTCAAATGGGAAGAAATAAACCAAAAGCCTACAATCATCCTAAACATTCTGTCATTGTTAAACAATTTAATCTATCCACCACTGAGGTTACAGTTGACCAGTTTAAGGCTTTTATTGATGAAACTGGTTATATGACAACAGCAGAAAAAACAAAGGGTTGTCATATTTTTGCACAAAAATGGTCAGAACCAAAAGATGCCAAGTGGTCGAAACCTTACTACCAACAAACTGGAGATTCACCTGTCGTTTGTGTCAGTTGGAATGATGCCAATGAGTATACGCAATGGCTAAGACAAAAAACCCAAAAGCCTTACCGTCTAGCTAGCGAAGCTGAATGGGAATATGCCGCCTTAGCGGGTAGCAGCGGTCCATATAGCTGGGGAGAGTCAGTTGATTGCAACAATGCAAATTATGGTTCGACCGATTGTAATAGATCAAAAGCATTGCCTGTACAAAGTTTTTCAGCCAATGCGTTCGGGCTATATGACATGCACGGAAATGTTTCTGAATGGTTAGCCGATTGTTGGCACGCTAGTTATGTCAATGCACCTGTCACCGCAGAAGCCTGGGTAAATAAGTGTGACGATGATTATAAACGCATGTCTCGGGGAGGAACTTGGATATTACCAGCAGATGATATGATTGCAAATAAACGCACACGAGCCAATAAGCATACTGCTATTAACGATTTAGGCTTTCGTGTCGCACAAGATTGAAGAGAATTAAATGAAAAGAATATTATGCATAACTATCCTATTTATTTTTGCTAATAGCTTGGCGACTGTTCAAGAAAAACGAGTTGCCTTGATTATTGGAAATTCTCAATATAGCACGATGGGTGTTTTGAATAATGCTACTAATGATGCCACAGATATGGCATTGGCATTGCGAGATTTGGGCTTTGAAGTGATTTCAGGCACAGATTTAAGTAAAAAACAAATGCGTGAAAAAATCAAACTTTTCGATGAAGCTTTAAAAAAGGGAGAAAAGGACAACACAATCGGATTATTTTATTATGCTGGACACGGCTTAGAAGTAGATGGAGCCAATTACTTAGTGCCAGTTGATGCTGATATGCAGTATCAAGAGGATGCCAGAGATGAAGGTATTCCACTGAATAGAATTACCAGCCGCATGAAATACAACAAAAACAGAATGAATATTGTGGTTTTAGACGCTTGTAGAAATAATCCTTTTCCAAAACGAGATAGAAATTTAAGTAGTGGAGGTTGGGGTGCCATTAGCAATTTAGCCAGCGGAATGTTTATTGCTTATGGCACTTCACCAGGGCGAAAAGCAGCAGACTCAGATGGAACAGGTCGCAATGGACTGTTTACAAAGCACATATTAGAAAACATTAAAAAACCTGGTAAAACACTTGAACAAGTCTTTAAGGCAACAAGGGCAGGTGTGCTTGATGATTCTAATGGTCGTCAAATTACATGGCAAAACAATGCCACAACAGGCGACTTCTATTTTACTTTTCCTCAAAATTTAAATTCTAGCATCAGTAATAATCAACCTATAAAACCAGTAGATTTACCGTCATTGAGCACTTTAACTAGCCGATCAAGCCAAAATCAAATGGGTATTCAAGCTAAAAACTTCACAACTAATCGAGCAGGTGAATCTTTTAAAGATTGCGAAAGTTGTCCAGAAATGATTACTGTGCCTTCAGGTGTATTTACTATGGGAAGAGACGATGGTCACCCAATGGAAGGTCCAAGCCGATTAGTCAGCGTTCAAAAATTTAACTTATCCAAAACAGAAGTGACTTTTGCACAATGGGATGCCTGTCATAAGATGGGAGCTTGTCAGACAAAACCAAATGATGAAGGTTGGGGACGTGACAATCGACCCGTGATTAATGTGTCGTGGCATGATGCCCAGCAATATGTCAAATGGTTGAGTCAAAAAACAGGCCGTACATATCGCCTTCCTAGTGAATCAGAATGGGAATATGCAGCCAGAGCTGGTAGTCAAAAGAATTTTAGTTGGGGCGATAAAGTCGGTAAGAATCAAGCCAATTGTAAAGTTTGTGGCTCAAAATGGGATAACAAAAAGACCGCTCCAGTAAAGAGTTTTAAAGCCAACAAATTTGGTTTATATGATATGCATGGCAACGTATTGGAGCTAGTGCAGGATTGTTTTCATCCGCATTATTATGATGCGCCAAATGACCAAAGTGCATGGATGACTGGTAAATGTGAGAGCCATATATTTAGAGGTGGCTATTTTGGGTCTGATGGTTATTTTATGTGGTCACTCTTTAGAAATGGTATAAAACCAGAGGCAAGTGCTAATGGCATGGGTTTTCGAGTTGCCAGTAATTAATTAACCGTAAGCGTATTCCGTTTATAAATTAGGAAAAAAAATGAAAAATATTATTCTACTTTTATTGATTTTTAGTATTCATATTAAAGCTGCAGACAGAGCGTTAATCATAGGAATTACAGAGTATCAACAAAATAAATACAACCTTAAAGGCATTGATTTAGATGTAAGCATGGCAAAAAAGATTAGTCAGATATTAGGTTTTAATCCAGAAAATACAAAAACTATAACAGGCAAAGAAGCGACAAGAGCAAATATAGAACAGGTTTTCAAAAACTGGTTAATCAAGGGTGTAAACAAAAAAGACCGAGTTTTTATCTATTTTTCCGGGCATGGCGGGCATTTTAAAGATGAAAATGGAGATGAAGCTGACGGTTATGATGAGTACATTACAACACATGATTTGGGAGATAAAAAAATAGATGGCGGTTATATATTAGATGATAACCTTTCTGAATGGATAAAAGCCATTCCTTCTGAATATAAGATGGTCATGCTGGATAGTTGTCATTCAGGAACAGCTACCCGAGGCATTATTCCTACAGGCCAACAAATGGGAAAAAATGTTTTGTATTCAAAAAAGCACAGTTTTGGTCAATCAACAAAAGTAAATATTATGAGCAAGAGTCAATCAAATACTGTGAACAGTGGTTTTCTTGATGGTCATACTAACACCCTAACATTGGCAGCAGCGCATGATTTTGAGGCAGCGCAAGCCAGTGATAAAGGCAGTTTATTCACCATTGGCGTATACAAAGCCCTTGCAAAAGCAGCACAAAATGGCACTTCGCCTTCGGCATTAGATATAATTGAAGAAGCTGGATCTTACATAGCACAATTATTAGCTAATGATCTTGATTATATCCATAAACCGCTTTTATTTGGCGACAAGCAATTAGCTAAGAACCCTTTAGGAACGAAGCCAAGTAGAAATAGCGAAGGCCCTAATTGGCAAGAATGGACTAAAATTGTGTCATCTGGATTAGCATTTGATGCCAGCATCAATCAAACAGAATTTAATGAAGGTGAGCTGATCACATTTACTGCCAATATACCGACACAAGGCTTCCTTAATGTTGTTAATATTGATGCCCATGATGTGGTTACTATTTTGTATCCCAATCAATTTAATCCTGAAAATAATATTGAAAAAGGAACACTTGAAGTGCCAGGGTCATTGATGCCATTTGAGATTGAAGCGGTCAAACCAAAAGGTGACTCTTTAACTGTGTTTGTCGTCACAACTGAACCGCTCAATTTATATAAGCAATCACTTAATGTTAGAAATGCAGAGGGTGAGTTCATCGAAAATTTTGCAGACATTGATGAACACAGCTACAGAGGTATGAAAATACGAGCCAAAAAGAAAAAGTCTGAACTGTATACTACAGCCATACAATCGAAAGTGAAATGAGAATTAATATGAAAAAATCTTTTACCATTCTATCATCCACACTTCTACTCATTTTTTCGCTCAATGTCTTAGCAAAAGACTTTCCAACAGGCTCTTTTATTGAACCAATCAGCGAAAAGGAAAAAAACAAAAAACGTATCATAGGTGAAGCGAATTTTGAGAAAATAAGGCACTTAGAGGATTCAAAAAAAATATTTAATACTTCAAGGCGCGTGGCTTTTTTGTTGTTAAATGAACAAGGCGGATCTTGTTCAGGCTCATTAGTGGGTCCTGATTTGATTCTAACCAATGCCCATTGTGTGATGAATCTACAAACTCAGGAAAAATACGATGTCACAAAAATAAAAGTGAATATGGAGTATCTTGCTCCCAATCAAATAGCAAACTTTCAAGCCCAAGTGATCGAATCAGTTAAAGTGAACCCTAATCTAGATTATGCCTTGTTAAGGCTCAATACTAAAATTGGTAAATATTATGGATGGTTAGAATTAGCCGATACAACACCGACTTCTGGAGATGTGATGATTATTCAACATCCCTATGGAAGAGAAAAAGAAATATCCAGAGTAGACAGTGAAATCGCACAAGCCAATGCGGTCGTTCTCCATTACTATGCGGACACAGAACCAGGTTCTTCGGGCTCTCCCGTATTTAATAAAAATGGCAGAAAAATCATAGCTCTCCACCATGCTGGGCAATGTCGAGATGAAAATTTTGATTCAACAAAAGGTTGCTTAAAGTTTGATTTTAATGAAGGTGTTGTTATTGGTTTAATTAAAAATCAAATCAAGCAATATCTTCCTGGGTGCGCAATAGATGGAAATTTTCCGGGTGAATTTGTGAATAAATGTGTTTATATCGAAGAATAATATAATAAAAAATTAGTCACACAACCTTCATTTTAATGCCACTTAATATTCACAAGACTGACATATAATTGAGATAAAAGTCTCCTAAAATAAGCGTTTTTTTAATGAGATGACTTATGTTTAAAAAGCTACTTTTATTGAGTGCCTTACTTCAGTTCAGTATTACTAATGCAGAAATAACATTAACCAAGGTTGCGACTTATAATACAACATTTGGCGAGGGGTCTGCTGAGATTTCAGCTTATGATTCCAAAAGCCAACGCTTGTTTGTTATTAACTCTGCTTTTGCTTCTTTTTCAATCGTTGATTTGGCAAACCCACTTAATCCACTTTCTGTTGCAACAATTGATATTTCAACTATAGGTTCCAGTATAACAAGTATTACTGTTAATAATGGATTGGTTGCAGCTTCAATTCCTGCCGATGTTATCACTGATAATGGTGCCGTGGCTTTTTTCGATATCAATGGCACATTACAAAATCAAGTAATTGTTGGAGCTCTTCCAGATATGCTCACTTTTAATCATCAAGGCAATGTTATTCTAGTAGCCAATGAAGGAGAGCCAAATGAAGGCATTGATCCTGATGGATCGATATCCATTATTAACCTTGATAATGGATTAGAAAATATAACAGTAGAGACGATTGATTTTACTGAATTTAATTCACAACAACCAAGATTTTCTGAGCTTCCTAAGGAAGTTATTATCTTTCCTAATAGAAGTGTGAGCCAAGATTTAGAACCAGAATTTATCTCAATTCTAAAAGATGATAGTAAAGCTTATGTGACTTTACAAGAAAATAATGCAGTAGCAGTAATAGATCTGCAGACATTACAAATTAATGCTATTCATGCCTTAGGATTCAAAAACCATAATGTGCTGGGCAATGAGTTAGATCCAAGTAATGAAGACGGTTTAAAAAATAATGGTTCAATAGAAATTGCCAATTGGCCAGTATTAGGTATGTATCAGCCAGATTCAATAGCCAGTTACAGCATTGGAAATGCCGATTACTATTTAACTGCCAATGAAGGAGATGCAAGAGATGAAGATGTTCGCATTAAAGATTTGATTTTGGATCCGACTGTCTTTCCTGATGCAACTTTGTTACAAACAAATTCACAACTAGGCCGATTAAAAGTCAGTAATATTTTGGGTGATATAGATGGAGATAAGGATTTTGATCAACTATATGCCTATGGGGGGCGGTCATTTTCAATTTGGGATGCAGAAACAGGCAATCAAGTTTTTGATAGTGGAAGCGAAATTGAAATGCAAGTAGCCATACAAAATCCAGAAATTTTTAATTCAAATGGAGGTACGGTAGATTCATTCGACAGTCGCAGTGATGATAAAGGGCCAGAACCTGAAGGATTGATAGTCAACCAAATTGGGTCACAATATTATGCATTTATTGGATTAGAAAGAGTGGGCGGTGTTGTGGTTTATAACATTACAAATCCTAATCAATCTAAACTTGAAGTCTTTCAATCCTCAACCGACGGAGACCAAGCTCCAGAAGGTCTTTTGTTTAAAAAAATACTGATAATAGTTTAGGACAAAATTTGTTATTAGTTAGTCATGAAGATACAGGAACCATAGCCATTTACTCCGTTGTGAGTACTATTTTTAAAAATGGATTCGAATAAATATATAAAGCTCTCTTTTTGCACATGGACGTGCATTATTTTTTAATTTTAAGATATATTCACCCATAATTATTGCACCACTGTTTTGTTTTTGTTGTGACGCTATATTAATAGGAGATTTTTTTCACAATTATTTCAATACCATTTATAATGTTATTTTTTTATTGAATATCTATTTATGAATAATCACGATCTGTTTAGTAAAGCACAAAAATTTATACCTGGTGGCGTTAATTCGCCAGTGCGAGCCTTTAAAGGTGTAGGTGGTGAGCCTTTGTTTATCAAAAAAGCCAAAGGTCCTTATATTTATGATGTAGATGACAATGAATACATTGATTATATTGGCTCTTGGGGGCCAATGATCGCAGGTCATTCAAATAAAAAAGTACTGAAAGCTGTACATAAAGCCATAGACAATGGCATGAGTTTTGGAACGCCAACAGAACAAGAAGTAACTGTTGCCGATAAGATGTGTTCGTTGATTCCGTCATTAGATATGGTGCGGATGGTTAATTCAGGAACAGAGGCCACTATGAGTGCTATTAGATTGGCCCGTGGTTTTACAAAACGCAATAAAATCATAAAATTTGAAGGTTGTTACCACGGTCATGCAGATTCCTTTTTAGTCAAAGCAGGCAGCGGAGTTTTAACATTAGGTATACCTGGTTCTCCTGGCGTTCCTTCTGCGGTGGCAGATCTTACTTTGACTGCTCCTTTTAATGATTTAAATGCATTAGAAGAAATGATGAAAGCACATGGCGATGATGTGGCTGCTATCATTGTTGAACCGATTGCTGGAAATATGAATATGATATTACCAAAAGATGGTTATCTTCAAGGCATGAGAGATTTATGTGATAAATATGGAACTGTTTTAATCTTTGATGAGGTGATGACTGGGTTTCGTGTGGCTTTGGGCGGAGCTCAAGATTTGTATGGTGTCATGCCTGATTTAACCACTTTTGGAAAAGTGATTGGAGGAGGTTTGCCAGTTGGAGCATTTGGAGGAAGAAAAGATATTATGTCCTATATCGCACCTCTAGGACCGGTTTACCAAGCTGGGACATTATCTGGCAATCCTGTAGCAATGACAGCTGGTTCAGTGATGTTAGACATTATTTCTGCAGAGGGTTTTTATCAAGATTTAAGTCATAAAACACAACAATTGGTTAAGGGATTGAATGACATAGCACAAAAAAATAATATTCCATTTCATACAGTTAATGCAGGAGGAATGTTTGGAATGTTTTTTACAGCTCAATCACAAGTGAATAATTTTGATGAACTCACTTCTTGTAATGAAGATCGATTTAAACAATTTTTTCACAGTATGTTAAGTCAAGGCGTCTATTTGGCACCTTCTGCTTATGAAGCAGGTTTTGTTTCTTCTACTCACGATGAAGTGGCATTGAGCAAAACCTTAAAAGCAGCCACTATTGCGTTTTCTGAGTTAGTCTAACTTAGATATGGAATCAACTTGGCTACAAGCGGTTTTAGACTGGGTAGAATTGCATCCCCATGCAACGGGTTGGATGATTTTTCTTGTGGCTTTTGGGGAATCGTTATTATTAGTTGGTATATTGTTACCTGGAGCAGCCTTGTTGGTTGGTCTAGGAACACTCATTGGTTTGGGTGTTGTCGATTTTAAATTGGCATGGATAGCTGCTTCTTTGGGCGCTTTTGTTGGCGATGGTTTGAGCTTTTGGATTGGGCATTATTATAAGAAGGGCTTATTGAAGATGTGGCCCATTTATAAATTTCCCAAACTGGTTGATTCTGGCCAAACATTTTTTACTAAGTGGGGTGCATTAAGTGTTTTCATAGGCCGATTTGTTGGATTAGTGAGGCCTATTATTCCTGCCATTGCTGGCATGATGGCAATGCCTGTAAGAAAATACATTATTATCAGTGCCGTGGCTGCGGTATTATGGGCGCCTTTTTATTTATTACCTGGTATGCTTTTTGGAAATGCCATGGGAGCGATGTCTAAAGTGGCTGGCAAATTAACTTTATTGCTCGTAGTTTTTGTGATTGCAGTGGCTCTAATCTACTGGTTAATTAATTTGATATATGGATTTTTATTGCCTCGAACTCACCGTATATTGGCAAAGGTTTTGGTTTGGTCTCAGAAACACCCCAGATTTGGTCGATTGACATCTGGCTTGGTTGATCCTAGAAAACCAGAAAAAGGATCTTTGGCTTTAATGGCGGTGTTTATTGTGGCTTTAACAATGACTTCGTTGTTTTTCATTGCTTATAGTGAATCCGTTAATCAGTGGTCATTGCAAGTCAGTCGTTTTATGTTGGCATTTAAGACAGATTGGACTGAACCTGTTATGTTGTTTATTATGGCGTTAACTCATGATTTAACAATACTGGTTTCAAGCGCCATGGTTTTTTTATGGCTTCTCAAGAGAAAGCGTCGAGTAGCAGCTTTTCATTGGATTTTTATTGTTCTCACTGGTTATATATTGGCTTTATTGATTAATTATTTTTCCACTGAGGGAGATAAAAACTGGTTCGGTTATCAACATTTAACCTGGTTTGTCACAGTCATCGCTTATTGGGCAGCATTGGTTTCAGGTGCTTTGCCTCATAAAATGCGTAGTTGGCCTTATGCTTTATCTACTCTATTGGTAGCCATGGTGAGTTTTACACAATTGTTTTTTAATCAGATGAGCTTGGGAGTTGTATTGATTTCAATATTCAGTGCAATTTTATGGGCTTCTGTTGTTGCCATTGCCTATCGAATGAGAAACCGACAACAATTTTTAGCCTGGCCAGTTTCTGCCATATTTTTTAGCTTCCAAGGCCTTATGATTATTGTCGTGCTGGTGTTTTTTACTTCACACTTACAACAACAAATAAATATTGAATTGAAGCAAGTAAGTAAAAAACAGTGGTTAGCTGAAACAGTACAAGAACGTAAAAATTGGTTGAATGTTCCCAAACAAACATTTCAAGTCCGATACCATGGAAGCATAAACGTTATTTCTGATCATTTACAATTGGAAGGTTGGAGCGAACTCAAACCTCAAGCTTGGAAAGATGTTTGGAGAGCATTGAGTGCAGACGAAAAAGATGAGTCAGTTCCATTTATACCCACTACAAACAATGGAAAAATTGAAACAGTCATTTTTACAAAAAAAGTAGATAACAATTTGTTTGCTTTACATTTATGGAAGCAGCCAATAAAAATCTCATCATCAGACTTTAATGTCTATGCAGGGTATGTTACACAAAACCGAATAGATAAAAATTGGGGGCTGACATTTTGGAAAAACCAAAATGATCCAGAAGCGATAATGACATTAATAAATTCTCTTGATACAAGCCAGCAATTAAATTATAGTTTGATTAATAAGCAGTATTTCATCCAAATTAAGGACCAATAATGCAAGATTTTATCATCAAATACATCAATCACTTATCTACATTTGGTCAAGTTGCCATTGTTTTGAATATTCTATTTTTTATTTTATCGGGTGTAATTTTTCGTTACATTGTGAAGCCCACTGACGATGAGGAAAAAAATAAAAGACGCATTCGTTGGTTGAGGTTTTTAAACTTTTTATTGTTAATGATTTATGTTGTTGATGCCTTGATTAATGGTTATGCAACAGACCATGACAAATGGTTATTACAAATGTCCCAAACGGGATTGGTTCTTCTTATTTCTTACTTGTTTATTCAATTTTCTCATGCTTGGGCTTTAAGACATTATGGCAAAGGAAAAAATATTGATGGTGAGGATGTTAGTTCTCGGACTTATAAATCTGAAATGATGCATATCATTATTATTGCATTGACGATTATCATTTCAATATTACTGTTAGTTAATATCTGGCATGTAACTAATTGGTTGCAAGCTACTGGAGTATTGGGGGGACTTTTGGTTGTCTTGTTTGCCACCAAAGATGCTTGGGCCAATGATAGCGTGCATGGATTGATCTTGTTATATAACCATGATTTAGAACCTGGTGTTATTTGCCGTATTCCTGAATACGATATTTTAGGAGTTGTTCATAAAATCTCTCTTGCTCAAACCACATTCAGAGATGTCGTACAAAAACATAAAATAGTAGTTCCAAATTCTAAGTTACGCAATGCAAAAATTGAAATTTTAAACCGCACGGGTAAAACAGGTTGGAACGATTATATAGAGTATAAAATTGGTTATTCGACAC
Source organism: Marinicellaceae bacterium (assembly GCA_045107085.1). GTDB lineage: Bacteria > Pseudomonadota > Gammaproteobacteria > Xanthomonadales > Marinicellaceae > NORP309. The sequence goes on from JBGCFT010000171.1 coordinate 13,494, forward strand.
CTGCAAATGTTGTAGAAAATTATTTTAACCAAGTTTGGCAAGAGGCATGCGAAAAAAGTAATGCATTGAATATAGATAAAAAACCAAAGATTTTATTAATTGAAGCAGGTGACCATGCCATACTTTGGCGTTTGCATTATTATCTTGAAAACATCTATCACATGAAAGCAGCCAGATATATCATTAATCGCATTGCATTTGACTTGCAACAAGAATTTGGTCTGTCTTTATCAACTCCGATAACGCATCAATCAATTGTTGACACAATAACAGAAGACATTGAAATTGAGACAAAAGAAACCAAATTAGACTAACCCAATGAATAGTTCTCTATACTTTGGGGTAAATAAATTGAATATTCTGCTGAGTTTCTGGATGCAAACTTTGAGCCACAGGGCAAGTCAGTGCTGCAGCTTCTAAAATTTTCTTAGTTTTATCATCGAAATCTTGATTTAAATAAACCATAATTTCAATTTCACTTATTCGCCGCGGTGTTGTGCTCATGTGTTTTTTGATAGTAGCGTATGTACCATCTAATTCAATATTCATAGATTCGGCTTTAATGCCCATGATAGTCATGAGACAACTTGCCAAGGCGGTAGCAACTAAATCAGTTGGAGAAAATGCTTCACCTTTTCCATGATTATCCACTGGAGCATCTGTAATTATTTGGCTATTTGATTGCAAATGGACAGCTAATGTTCTCAGTTGTCCTTGATAGTTTACTTTTGATGTCATGATTGATTATTCGTATTTTTCCAGAACAGATTTGATTTTTCAATGGCTTTGTAGAGTATGGTGTCTTCTTCATACTCACCGTCTTTTAATTTACCAGCTGGTTGTTTGCACAAAATTTCTAATGCTTGTGTGACACATTCAACGGCATAAACTGAAAATTTTTCTTCTTTTATGGCCTGTTGAACGTCTTCTCTGAGCATTAAATCCCCTGCGTTTGACCGAGGGATAATAACGCCCTGAGATCCTGTAAAACCTTGTGCCTTGCAGGTATCAAAAAAACCTTCAATTTTCTCATTCACTCCACCAATCGCTTGTAATCTACCATGCTGATCTATGGCTCCTGTCATGGCAAACTCTTGAGAAATTGGAATATTGGTTATGGAGGAGATGAGACAACAAAATTCAGCACCAGAAGCAGAATCTCCATCAATTCCTCCATAACTTTGCTCAAATGCAATTGAAGCACTAAAAGTTAATGGATGATTGGTGGGCAATAAATGTCTGAGTAATCCTCCCAATATCTGAAAGCCTTTGGTATGAATTGAACCAGATTTTCCAGCTTGGCCCTCGATATTTATCACCCCAGCTCGACCAGGAGCGACAGTGCTAGTAATTCGCGAAGGAAACCCATAAACAACTGGACCTGCGTGGATAACAGCTAGGCCATTAATTTGACCGATTTGTTCGCCGCTGGTAAATAAATTGATAGTTCCATCACTCAACATCTCCTGAAATTTATGAGAAGGTAAACCCGCTCGTTCTTTTGTTCTTCTGATAGCATGTTTAACATGCTCACCTTTAACTAAATTGGTGTCATCTTTTAAAGCCAAATAATTACCTTCACGCGCTAAATCTGCAACTCTGGGAAAATTAGTGGTTAACTTATCTTTTTTAGCACAAATTCTGGCACCATGTTCTATTAGTGCAGCCACTGCGGTTTTATCAAAAGGTAATAAGTTTTCATTATTAGCCAAACGGGCAATAACTGCTGCATAGTTTGCAAAACTTTCTTTGTTTCTATCAATGACATTATCAAAATCTGCCATCACTTTAAATAATTGAGGAAAATCTGGATCATAGTTATCCAGCGTATAAAAAGTTTGTGAATCACCTAAAAGAATGACCCTGACATTAACATTAATGGGTTCTGGCTTTAAAGTGGGTTGTGAAAAAGGCCATGCCATTTCAGCAGGAACTATTTCTAACATTTGATTTTTTAAAGTTCTTATTAAGATTTTCCAAGCTCCAGCTTCTGACATCAAATCTCTTGCATCTAGAATCAAAAATCCACCATCTGCACGTAACAATGTACCTGCAGTTATGCTCATATGATCTGATAGTTCTGGTCCTTTTTCTCCCCATTTAGATTCAATAGTGCCGAGTAACTTGCTCAAACCAGGCGCTCTTTCAATAATAATAGGACAATTTGTATTTTTTTTATGAGAAACTAAAATATTAACACTGTACCTAACATGAGGATAAAATTGTTCTTTTACAGAATAAAAAAACTGCTCAATCACATCTTCACAGGCATCATTTAAATATTCTCCTACTGCGCTGGTATGAAAACGTTTGGCAATTTCTGCTGTTTCAGCATGTAATAACTGTCTGGTTTTGTTTTCAACAATTTCTTGCGTTTTTTCTGACATATCATATTTGATATTGTTAACGCTTTTTGCCATTTCTTGAAGTTTAGTATTATAGGCAATAATATTGTTTTCAGTTTCTTGTTGTTGCTCTGGTGTAATTGTCTTGGCTGCAATTAATTCTTGCCACTGTTGTGGATTAACTGGATTTCCCTCATGTAAAGGGGAAATAATTGTCTGCGTTCCAGCTTCTGTTTTGAAATTTACCATGACTAAATTATTTTCTGCCAATTCTTTTTCAAAAGGTTTTGACAAAGCTTCAATTTTAAGTTTAGCTTGCGTTTCTAATTCAGATTTTTTATTTTTAACATCGTCGGAATCAATTCTATTGTTTAAATCTTTTTGGACAAAATCAGAAAACTTTTTCATCCAACGCTTAAAAAATTTAGCTTCTCCTGCACCCAGTGATATCAAACGTGGACGGTCAGGTTGCTGAAAGTTTGCGACATAACAACGGTCCTGTTTTGATTGCATTTGTGGGTTTGCATTTTTTAAAATAGATTCCATCATATCCATGCGCCCATTGCCTAATAAACCCCGAACAAAAGCATTTTGACCAAATGCTCTGGATTCTATGGCGTATTCCAATGCCTCAAAGGCCTGAGCTTGGCCTACTATTGCATTAGATAAAGTGACTTCCTTTGTGGTATCGAAGGATAATTGCGATAAATCGCACTGCCATCTTGCTTCTTGCCAGTTTAGTTTGGTCTTTTGTGTAGTTTGTCTGTTCATATAGTTCAAATTGTTTGCAATTATTGTTTTCTGATTATACATTCAAAACTTAATATATTCATTAGAAAATATAAGAGTATGAGCAATACAAATCCAACGATAATAATGAAGTTTGGCGGAACCAGTGTTTCAAATTTACAACGCTGGCAACAAATTCTTACACTTGTAAAATTACGCATGAATCAAGGCTATAAAGTAGCCATTGTTCATTCGGCAAAATCTGGTGTTACCAATTTGTTAGAAAAGTTTTCGGTAGATAAAAGTAATGAGCTAATTCAAGAAATATCACAATCAATGAAACAGTTGTCTCAAGCCTTGGGTGTTTCAGTTGATCTTGATTCAATTATTGACCAATTGACTGACTATTCTCAAAAAAGTGATTTGTCAGCGTTTGATATTGCTGATATTTTAAGTTTTGGTGAAATCATGACACACACCATAGGCCTGGCTTTTTTATCTAATCATCTCAAAATAAAATCACTCAATCCAAAAGAAATCTTTATTAGCAGGCAGGACGATAATCGGGCTGAAACAACTAAAATATTATCAGCCAAATGCAGTATTAAATCTGCGTCTATTGATGGCGATTGCGTTATTATGCCAGGTTTTATTGCTGCCAATGAAAAAGGTGATACCGTTGTTTTAGGCAGAGGTGGTTCAGATACATCTGCTAGCTATTTAGCTGTCGCATTGTCAGCGAAACGTGTCGAAATTTGGACAGATGTGCACGGCATATTTAGTGCCAATCCACACGTAGTACCTACCGCACGGTTAATCGAAAAAATTGGTTATGAAGAAGCCCGAGAAATTGCAGCCAGTGGCGGAAAGGTTCTTCATCCAAGATGTATCTTGCCAGCCGAACAAAATAATATTCCCATTCATATTTATAACTCACAAGACAAAGAGGCCTCAGGCACTATTTTAAAGAAAGGTTATGAGTCTACCTCTCCCAGAGTCAGGGCAATTAACGTTCGACATAAAATAAGTTTAATCTCAATGGACTCAATGAACATGTGGCATCAAGCTGGATTTATGGGAAAAATATTTTCTGTCTTTGAAAAGTTGGGCCTTTCTATAGATATAGTAGTCACGTCACAAACAAATGTAACAGTTTCATTGGATACAGCTGATAATGTTATTAGTAGTAGAATATTAGAAAATTTAAAACAACATTTACTCATTTTTTGTGATGTAACAATTTACAAAAATTGTTCAGCAGTGACTCTTGTGGGTTACAGAATGCGTGCCTTATTAGGAGAGATAGCGCCCATTATTTCTAATTTTGCAGAACAACGTATTTATCTTACTTCACAATCATCAAACGATTTAAACACCAGTATTGTGGTTGAAGAAGACCAGGCAGATAAATTGTTAATTGCTTTGCATGATGGTTTAATTACAGAAAATGCCAATCAATATGGATTTGGTATGACATGGGAACAATTAATTGCGAATAAAGTTGAAAAACCAAAAATTCCAGCTGTTTGGTGGCACACTAATAGGAAGAAATTGTTGGATATAGCTCAGGTGAGTTCTCCTTGTTATGTTTATGATGAAGCGACCATAATTCATCAAATTAATCTGTTGAAAACAATACAAGGAATAGACAAAATATTCTTTGCCATGAAATCAAATTCAAATATTGACGTAATTAAAACCATACATAATCATGGCATTGGTTTAGAAACAGTTTCACCTGGTGAAATTAACCGAGTTAAAACAAGCATAAAAGAAATTCATTCCTCTGATATACTTTTTACACCTAATTTTGCAGCCATTGGTGAATATCAGTCAGCGTTAGAACAAGGGTTAAACGTCACCATTGATAACAAATCAATTTTATTGGAATACCCCGAAGTATTTGCTAATCACAGAGTAATTTTACGTCTTGATCCAGGTCATGGTAGTGGACACCACCGTTATGTGAGAACAGCTGGTGAACACTCGAAATTTGGCATTCATGAAACAGAATTATTAGAGGTTAAAAACTTTTGTAATCAGCACAATATAATAATTTCTGGACTGCATGCTCATGCTGGCAGTGGAATCTTGGAGCACCAAAATTGGCAACGCATCATTGGTTACTTAACTGAAAAAAGCAAACTTTTTGAAGAAGTGTCGATTATCAATATAGGTGGGGGAATGGGAATTACAGAGAACCCATTTGAACAAGGCTTAGATTTATTGGCACTGGACAAAATAATATTATCATTCAAACACAAGTTTCCACACATACAATTTTGGATGGAACCTGGTCGATTCTTAGTAGCTAATGCAGGCGTCTTAATGGCAAAAGTAACCCAAACTAAAACCAAAGGCAATAAAGGTTACATAGGATTAGAAACTGGTATGAATTCTCTCATAAGGCCATCTTTATATGGAGCATGGCACAATATTGTGAATCTTTCACGGATTGATGATGCACTTGATTTTACCGCAACAATTGTAGGGCCGATGTGTGAGACTGGTGATATATTGGGGATTGACAGAAAGGTTCCTCGTTCATCAACAGGCGACGTTTTTTTAATCGCAAATGCAGGAGCATATGGTTATTCAATGGCATCTCATTACAATTTAAGAGAACCAGCTCAAGAAATTTTTGTCAGAGGAAATGATTCAGGCTGATTGAAAAGTAATTTAACAGGTTGATAATAAAACCTGAGATCATTAACATTTATTTGAATTTTAGATGGCCCAGTGATACGCTATTTATTCACTATTGATCACTTGAGATTATATTTGTATATAACTAATGACAGAAACCCCACACAATAATAATGAGTCAGAAAATGACCACTTGATTATTAAGACTAAGCAATTGGTCACACAGCTTTTTAATAATATTAAAGACAACCATCTTATACCAGAAAATATAAAGGCATTGTTAATTGAATTGAATAATGCGTATATGAAAATGGCGTTAGATACACCCAACTTATTTGCTTTTGAAAGTCACCAGGCACGATTATTTTTGGAGTCAGCTTGTAGGGTGTCTATTGATTGGGATCAAATGGATGGCAATAAGACTATTTTTATCAAAAAATTAGAATCGGTTGTCAAAAAAATCAAGAATCAAGAAACATACAACAACAAAGATTATATTCAGTACCAAAAAGACTTAGAAAAATCTCTCATAACAATTGAAAAAAGAGCCGCTATAAAAAAGAAAAGGCAACAAGAAAAATTGCAGGGACAACAAAAGATTGCTGAAGCAAAGGAAAATACAATCAGTAAGGTTTCCCAGTCGATGAAAAAATTTTCTGATGTTTCTGACTTTATAAGTCATATTTTATATGATGAATGGACCAATGTTCTGGTGTTGCTCTATATAAGAAATGGACAGGATTCTGATGTTTATCAATCAAAATTAGAATTTGTTGAACTGCTTTTGAATTTATCTACTCACTCAATAAAACAATTAGATAATGATGATAAGCTCAATTTGCTGATCGACAAATATGAAAATGGATTGGCTTTAGTGGCTTTTAATAAACAGGAAATCCAACAAAAAAGTCAAAAAATGCAAGATTATATTTCTGAATTGAACAGTCATGTTATTGCGCCAAAAAATGTTAATAAAATAGCAGTTGCTAATAACAAAGATTCCCAAAAAATTGAGAAAACCTTATCAAAGCCTGAACTTAACCAGTTAATTGAAACCAGCGGCACTCAAAATAAAGAACAAGTAAAAGAAAAAACAGCACCAAAAAAACCTGAGAAAATATCAAATATAACTAATTCTAATGATCCTCGCAAAAAACCAAAAAAAGATAAGGTTGCAGTGGTTCAAGTCAGGCAATCAAAGCCTCTGATTTCAGACCAAGGTTTTAAACAAGACAAAAAAGATTATATAAAAATTATAGATGGTTTACGAACAGGATCATGGTTAGAAATTTTAGGCAATAAAGGTCAAAAAATAGAGGCTAAACTCTCATGGGTAAGTCCAATTACTGGCAAACATCTTTTTGTGGATTCACAAGGATTAAAGATCTCAGATAAAACCAGAGATGAATTAATAGATGGATTAAAAAATAAGACAATTAAAATAATTAAACAATAAAGCGACAAAACAACTGTTATTAAGAATGAGGCTGAAATTAAAATATGAAAATGCAAACCCTTTTAAAACTAATACTTATATCATCAGTATTTTCTTCAAGCGCTAAAGTTTCAGAAAACCAACAACAAAGCCTCACAAAGGACTTAACTCCAATGGGAGCAGAGAAAAAAGGCAATGGCAGTAGTATCCCAGCATGGCAAGGTAAGATTGAGGACACCACTGTTGATTCAATAGAGTTCACTATCACCAAAGATAATTATTCAACTTATGCAAATAAATTAACCATTGGTCAAAAAGCATTGTTTGAACATTATCCTGACACTTTTAAAATGCCAATTTATCCAACTCGCAGAACAGCATTGGCTCCCGATTGGGTTTATGAAAACACCCGAATCAATGCTGTAAATACAGAATTAAATAGTGATAAGACAGGATTTTTGAAGGCCAAAGCTGGCATTCCTTTTCCAATACCACAGTCGGCATTAGAAATATATTTTAACCATGTCAGTCGTTGGCGCGGACAGCAATTAGAAAATCAAGCCAGTGATGCCGTTGTCTTTAAAAAAGGCAATTTCACTTTACATACCAGAAAAACATTAGTACGTTTTGATGGTTATATTGAAAACATAAAATCTAATTATTTTGTTTCTTTGGTTGCTAAAATATTAGCACCAGCAACCAAATCAGGAGGAGGTGTATTGGTACTTGAGCCTTTGGATCAAGTCCAAGAATTCCGTGCCGCTTGGTTATGGGATAAAGGCCGTCGGCGAGTTTTACGAGCACCAAATGTAGCTTATGATAATCCAGTTACCTCAGCGTCATCATTAAGAACAGTTGACGATACCGACCTTATAAATGGAGCACCTGATTATTTTAATTGGGAACTCATTGAGAAAAAAGAAGTGTATATCCCATACAATAATGTCACTTTAAATAGTAAAGAATTGTCCTATAAAGACATCTTGAATAAAGGACATATAAATCCAAACCATACCAGATATGAGCTTCATCGTGTTTGGGTTATTGAAGCAAGTTTGAAAAAAAATAAACGCCACATATATTCGAAACGCCGGTTTTATGTGGACGAAGATACATGGCAAGTTGTAGCAGCGGATCAATACAATAAACAAGGAAAATTATGGAGAGTTAGTCTTTCTTATACCAAATTTTTTGAAGATATGCCTGGAGTATTTCCAGTTGTTAATGTGTTTCATGACTTAAGCAGTCTTCAGTACCATGTCATGGGATTACAAAATGAGGAAAAATCTGAAAATAAATTTAATGGTGAAATTGCCAATAATAGTTTATTTACACCTGCTGGTTTCAAAAGATTTATGCGTTAAAACTTAATGATTAAAGCAAATATTTTTAAATTGCTTTAGCAATGCCGCTCCATTCTTATGGTGAAGAATTTTAGACTGGATATCCTTTGGGTCTAAGCCCTCTTGCTCAATTTCTTTCGATCTTGCAATAATGTATGCATTGATTACCTTTGTGCTAAATTCAGGATGAAATTGTGCACCCCAAATATGATTTTTGTATCTAAAGCAATGATTGGGATCAAGATTAGTTGAGCCCAATAACTGCACTTTTTTTGGTAAAACAATAACAGATTGTGAATGCGTAGCATTAAAATTTAAAGAGGACTGGTTACTCTTGTGAATCTTTGAGAACAGTGGGTCGTTAGTGGCACTTTTCGATAATTGCATTTTTACATTGCCTATCTGCCTACCATTAGGATTCCAATCAACCTGTCCACCCAGTGCACAGGCCAATAATTGATGACCATAACAAACACCTAAAGTAGGAATGTCCATTTCTACAATTTTTTTCAACCAATCAATGGTAGCCTCACTCCAATCTTTTTTTTCTGTTACCATTGAAGGTGATCCAGTAATAATAATACCAGCAAGGTTTTCTAGACTAGGAAATGAAGGAGCTTGATCTTGATACACATGATAGGTTTTGGTTTTTTCTGGGGCAATTTGCATATGTTGAATAAACATTTGATCAAACCCACCGTACTGATTTAATACCGATGCAATGGGTTCACCCGTTTGAATAATTGCAATAAATTTTGACATTAATCGTACTCTGGTGGTGCCAGTTTCAAGGCTTCCTCTAATGAAGTTCTTCCTGACTTTAATAAGTGAGCAATAGATAAGCGCAGGGGTTGCATGCCAACTCTGTAAGATTCAGCAGCGATAGTTTCTGAGGGTACTTTGTCCTTGATCAACTTGCGTAAATCTTTAGTGACGGGCATTATTTCGTAAACACCTGTTCTGCCGTGATATCCAGTGTTCCTACATTCTAAACAGCCTTCTTTATGGTATATCTTATCAGGTATTTCAAGGTTCCATGGATGTACCATAGAAACCCAGGCTTCCGCATCAACTTTTGAGGCCTTTTTACAATGATTGCAAAGTAATCGAACCAGTCTTTGGGCTATCACTCCTGCTAAAGTTGAACGGAGTAAATAATCGGGCACTCCTAAATCTAATAAACGGTTAATTGCTGAAGGTGCATCATTTGTATGCAATGTAGATAAGACTAAGTGTCCTGTTAGAGACGCTTGAACTGCCATTTTAGCGGTTTCTAAATCTCTTATTTCGCCTACCATTATGATATCAGGATCTTGGCGCATTAAAGTTCTGATGCCACTAGAAAACTCCAAACCAATTTTTGGATTAACTTGCATTTGGTTGAGTTCTGAAAAAACCATTTCAATTGGATCTTCAACTGAAGAAACATTGACTTCCTCAGTGGCCAGCTTTCTTAAAGTTGAATACAGTGTTGTTGTCTTTCCCGAACCTGTGGGACCTGTCACCAAGACAATTCCGTGCGGACGATTAATCATTTGCATCCATTGTTTAACTTCGTCATTGGAAAAACCCAAATCTTCATAATCTTCGACAACTGCATCTGGATCGAAAATACGCATAACACACTTTTCACCAAAGGTTGTCGGCATGGTTGAAACACGTAATTCAACTTCTTTATTTTCTGATGAAAGGGTTTTAATTCTGCCATCTTGTGGTTTTCTTTTCTCAGCCACATCAATGCGAGATAATATTTTAATGCGAGAAACCACTGCACCCATGACCATTGTTGGCAAAACATAAACATTATGCAGGCGGCCATCGATTCTGAATCTAACAATCGATTCTTCACGCTTTGGTTCTAGATGAATATCACTTGCCCGCTGTTCAAAAGCAAATTGAAATAACCAATCTACAATATTAACAATGTGCTGATCATCTGCAGTTAAGTCACCTTTGGTTCCGAGTTTAACTAATTGCTCAAGATTTAAAATTGAGTCAATTGAACGCCCTTTGTGTTGTTCTTGGGCCTGTTTAATGGATTTGTTAACGCCATAAAATTCAAATAATAATCGTTGAATATCTACAGGATTGGAATGAACTCTTTTAATTTTGAGCCTAAGAATTCTTTGTAATTCCTCCACCCAAGATGAATCCTTTGGATCGGCTACGGCAAATGTCACTGTCTGAGAAGTTAAAGAAACTGGAAGTATTTTATGTGTCGTAGCATAAGCTTGTGAAACTGAGGAAGTCACTTTGTTCACATTGACTTTGGTCGGATCAATTTTTAAATAGTCAAGGCCATGCATATTGGCAACAAATTCAACAATTGATTCAATTGAAATGGGTTTGCCGGTTTTAAGATTGTTCAGTTTATAATCAGATAAATTAACGTATGGATGCACAGATGTGACGGATGCAGCTTGTGAGTTTTTTAAAATTCTGTTGGCATCTTTCTTTGAAATAATGCCTTGTTGATACATACTTTTAACTATTGGACCAATGGTTGACTGTAGCGATTTAGAGGTTTTCATATAAAAACATTTTCTGGTAAGTTAATGGCAAACATTTTGTTTATGTTGTTTTGATTCATGACATCATCGGTTTTGCCATAAGCATATTGACCCTTTTCTAGTAACATTAAGACATCAGTACAATAAGCTTTAACATATTGTATATCATGCGTGACCATAATGATTATTTTTTTATCACTAAGTTTCTTAAGAACGTCCATTAAGATCGAACGAAAGGAGAGGTCCAGATGGTTCAAGGGTTCATCAAATAATAATATATCGCTGTTTTGAGCTAAAATTGTAGCGATTTCTACTTTTCTTAATTCACCACCAGATATTTTTTGAATTGATTTATGTCTGAGTTTATCAAGTTGCATTTCATTTATGGCTTGATCTATTATGACCTTTTCATCTTCGATATTTTGTTTGGATCGATTCCAAGCATACCGACCATATGAGATTGTTTGCTCAACAGTACAGTCTAAACCGCTTTCCATAATTTGCGATAATAATGCAATAGATTGAGCTCTATCTATCGGCTTTATTGATGACAGTTCTTTACCTTCAATTAGGATGTTGCCAGAAGTATATTCAGATAATCCAGCCAAAGTATGCAGTAAAGATGTTTTTCCTGTCCCATTTTTGCCTAAAATTGCCCAAAATTCACCTTTGTTAAATTCTATGTTTAAATCTTTCAATAATTGAGTCTTATTTCTGAATAGATTGAGTTTTTTTGCCGATATCATGACCTTTTACTCATTAGATACAAAAATACTGGAACACCAAATAATGCTGTAAAGATACCGACAGGTAATTGTATGGGGGCAACAATTGTTCTTGAAACTGTATCAGCCACTAACAAAACCAATGCACCCAGAATAGCACTCAAAGGAATAAGGTGTGCATGACAATTTCCGACAATTAATCTGGCCATATGAGGAACCACAAGTCCAACAAATCCAATCGTGCCGACCATGCTCACAGCAATGGCTGTAAAAACTGAAGAAGTGATGAGTAAAGTTAAGTTAATGGATTTAACATTAACTCCACATTTTTTAGCAAATAATTCTCCACGGGCTAAAACATCTAATTCTTTGTGGTGTTTATGAACCCAAACTACTCCAACGGCCATAATTAGAATAGGGAACATTGATAAATGGGTGTAGCTTAAATCGCCCATCAGCCAAAATAGCATAGACTTGGTTGATGAGGACGGACTAATTGTCAATACTAAGCTAATTATTGCACCGTAGGCAAAAGCGATAACAACTCCACTTAATAATAAATTATTGGTTTTTAATCCGTTTTTTGAAGAGATAGCAATAAGCAGTAAAAGAGAGAGCACGCTGGCAATAAATCCACATATAACAAATAACCAAAATGGCAAAACTAAACCACTTGATATGATGATTATTTGAACACTGGCTGATGCGCCAGACACACCCAAAATATAGGGATCTGCAAGCGGATTTTTAACCAAGTTCTGGATGAGTAACCCTGCCAATGACAACAAAGCTCCAACAGTTATGGCATTAATTACCCGTGGGAGCCTTAAAGTTAAAATGATTTCTTTAAGATAAGTCTCACTCCCTTCAGACCATAAAACTGAAACTGGAATATATTCACTTCCTATTGATAAAGAAACAAAAATGGCAATAAATAATAATGCCAGTACAGGGATATAACTGATGCTATTCCTTATAATAGTTCAACCGAGGAAATCTTGTCTATAGGAATAGTAATCGTTGATGTACCCGTTTTGAATGTTGAATCTAAAGTGATTAAGCCTCCGCCAACACTTTTTAAAATTCCATTAATTGGTCGACCTCTGACTGTTTTAATTCGTAATCTTTGGTTAACAACACTCTGTAAATTTGAAACAGCAATCATTCGATTGTCTCTTGAGCCTGTTCTAACTACTGTAGTCTTTGGTCCTGTGGGTTCTTGGCTGCTCTGCTTCTCCTTATTTAAATCGGCTTGTTGTTGTTTTTTTGTATTTTCTGAAATTAACAAAGAAGTATCAATTTTGGTGTAATCAATCTCTTTTAAACTCACTGGTAAATATTCGTTCATATTGGTTGAGACTTCAACCGTGGAATTTTCAAATAATTCTTTTTGGGGTGTATTATATAAATCACTGATAAATTTTTTATTTTCCAAATTAATAATTGCATTGTATTCGGTATCAGGAGCGAGATTTCTTTGATACCAATTAATAAGTGCGTTGGGTAACTCTTTAGAGTAATTAATTCTCAGGTATTGTTGAACATGTTCTGCTGAACTCAATCGATAAGCAGCGAAAGAAGATTTGTAGTTTTGGATACACGCATTGTTTCTGGCAATATTAAAACCATTGTCTAAGTATGAATAATAAAGTTTATCAACCAGCAATTCATCAATAACAATTTGATCTTCATTATAGCTTGATTTTAAATTACTGGACCAAGTGCTGGAAAACATATTTTCAGCATCAAGAATTAAGTCGGCATCAAGACTGCCATCAATTTGACGAGAAAAGTATAAATCTGCATTAAATATTTGATCAGGTTTTATGATTTGATTCCAAATCGAACTTTCAAAGGATGTATACATATCTTTTGTACAACCAAAACTTCCAGCATAGCCAATAAGCATCATCCATAAGTTTTTTTGCTCCATTGCTTCAAAAATATCATTAGACTTATCATCTAGTGCAATAGTATTAGCAGATATTGATAACGATTCTGGAAGGACATATGTCAATTCATTAGGGCTGGTTTTTAACAAAAACATAGGCGTGGTTTGAATGACAATACTATCAATATTTAAGCTTTGGGTATAATTTTTTGGTTTGAAAATAACATTTCTAACGGTTAACTTACCAGATAAACTGCTACTCACAGATCCATGGGTCCAATTGCCCATTTTAGATACATGACCAAAGATAGCATCAGCAAACAGTTGAGCATTATTGAAATATCTCCATGCAGGATATATAGATAGCAGTACTAAGACCAAAAGAAAGCTTAAAATTTTTGTTTTCATTAATAACCCCTGATAAATACCAGTTTTCTACATTATAGGTTCTGCAAATCCTGCAAACGCACTGATAATTATCGTTTGTATTTGCTTTGATGGCAAATTCACATCGGGAAAATTACCTAAATTTTCATAATTTTCATAAAAATCTGGATGATCTTTATCTACTTTTTGCTTTCCCTGTCGCAATTGGAAACTACTCGAATAACGAAAAGGCCATATATCAAGAACAGGCAGCGAACGAGAAACTGTAGCAATCATACCACTAAAAAAACTCAATACTGGTATTTTTTTATTGGGAGCTATAACCCAAGCATTTTCGGATTCCATGTCTTTATTGATGTAATAACTTAATTGGCTTGCCAGTAATTTAGACTGGATAATAAGCCCTGATTCTGTGTTGAGTATATCAGAGCGGTGATCAAAATTATGAGATCCAATCATTGAAGTATCGTCATCAATCACAATTGACTTAGAGTGCAGACCATATCTGGTATTTTCATTTTGTGTTTGTGTGCCAAACATTTGTTCTTTATAACCCGGTGTTTTTTTATACTCATATATATTCAAATTCAAGTTTTTAAGATATTTCTTTTTATGTTTGAAAGATATGGCATAAACGTAAAAAGCATCTGTTGAAGACAAGCTGTTGGTAGAAACATTAATTTCAACATGGGGTTTATTTTTGTGCAAAGATTTTAGCGCTCGGTAAGCCTTTTTGCTCAGAACCAAATAGGGAGTTTGTAGCAATAATTTTTTATCAGCCGATAAAATCATGTCCTGAATTTGCAGGCTTAATTGTTTGTATTTGTCATCGCTTTCTTTATTTTTTGTGAAAAGCTTAGCTGGAGAATCACTGAAGTAAACCACGTTTTCAACTGAAATTGCAGTATCAGCAAATTTCTGTTTTATTTTATTGTAGTCATAGGCTTGCAGATTAAGTTTAGCAGAAAATGATTGTCGCGCAATAGTCCATATCGATTTGGTCTCTTGGTTATTGAGGATTCTGAGTGCCACATCATCTAAATTTTCCAGCGGCACAACCCATTGTGAATTCCAAAATTCATTGAACGAGAGTTTCATTGAGGAAGCAACAGAGCCTATAGCAAGCGCATCACGGTCTCTGTAATTAAAAGAACTATCCCAGTCAAAATATCTGTCACTGTAATTTCTGCCGCCATTGATGCCGTATTTATTGTCTACCAAAAAAAGTTTGTTATGCATTCTCCTGTTAAGGTTGTACATGCAACAAGTAATGGCACTAAAGAAATCAAACTTTGAAGTATGTCCTTCGTTAAATAATGGGTTAAACATACGGATGTTAAAGTTCTCATGCAATGTGGCCAACTCTGCCAGTAACCAAGTGTTGCCCATTGAAAATAATTGATCAATTATGATGTTAACTTTGACACCTCTTTTGGCCGCTGCTAATAATTCAGTTAGCATCAGATGACCTGACTCATCATTAACCCATATAAAAGTTTGGATGTCTATACTGGATTGAGCTGACTTGATTAAATGAAGTCGAACCAATAATGAATCTTGACCTTTTTCTAACAGCGTAATTTTGTCTTTTTTATCAATAAGAGCGGCGTCATATAATAATGAAAGCGGTGTATCTATGGCACAATTTGTTTTATTTTGAAGAGGACATGTCAGCGATTTGTCTTTTTTAATATAAGTCAGTTCATTGACTTGCCTAATAGTTTCAGGGCTTGGATGACATGCAGATAACAAGATGGCCGATATGATTATAAGAATTATTCTAGTCATACTGTACTTTTATTGTTTGTGCATTCGATGCGATACATAGACTAAATTGGGGGATAATATTCAAATGTTGTAATTTCATTGCATGCATCAGTGGTAAAATTTGTGTTGTACTAGTCATATAATTTTCGTGCAAATAATACCATAGTCTTCCACCTTGTGCCTTACAAACTGCTTCTTTTGCTGTCCAAAGATTATAAAACAAACTTAAACTTTGTTGATCAGACAATTTGACCAAGGCACCATATTCATGCTCATGAAAATATCTTTTCGCAAGCCTCAAATATGGCCTGTCTACTTGACGGTATTCAAGATCTATACCTATTTCGTCATCAGTTGTGAAGGCTTGAACAATTTTATCTTGACTATGACTTACAGAAAAAAACAATCCATCAACATAAGGTTTGCCATTTTCATTGCGCTTGAGGACAATATCTTTAGGATTTTTATTTAAGTAAAAACTTAAATTATTAAATAATTTTTTCTTTGAGAAGGCTTTACTATTTTCTACTGATTCATAAACATGAAGATAAATCATTTTGGTTTGATTGCAATGGGGCCTTGTTTACTTGGGTGCTTACCTTTGATGTCTTTGTAGAAATCACGAATAATTTTAAAATCTGCTTCTATGTCTCCTGATGGCATAAATTGCGTTAAGACTCCAATTTCTCTTTTACCATAATCTAGAGCGGCCAGTGCTATGGGTACTTTTGCTTCTAAAGCAATGTAGTAAAAACCCGTGCGCCAATAATCTAACTTTGAGCGTGTACCTTCAGGGGATAATGCCAGGGCAATTTTCTCTTGAGTATTAATAAAATCTGCCATCCGTGTAGTCAGCTTAGTTTTGTTATTGCGATCCACGCCAATTCCACCTAAAGCCTTAAACAAATATTTCTGTGGCCATTTGAACAGTGCACTTTTACCCATGTAACGAAAAGGAACGCCAGCTGATAGAATATAGCACATCCCTAATGGAAAATCCCAGTTGCTTGTATGGGGTGCTGCAATGACAACGTAACGTTTTTCCTTAGGAAGATTATAAATGGTTTTCCATCCAAATATATTTAAACATTTTCTAAAGAAAGCCCTAATCATCACAAAACTCTTCTACATTAGATGCCACCATTGTCAGGATATCGTATTGTGCGACAACTTCATCTTCTTGATTGCTTATAGCTATGTCCCATCGAACTTCCCCATAACCTTTGCCTCTTCTATATGATTTTTGTTTGCAGGTCAATCGTACAGTTAAATCATCACCTGGATAGACAGGTTCAGTAAAACGTAAATCGTCTACACCATAGTTAGCAAGGACAGGACCAGGATTGGGTTCTACAAATAATCCGGCAGCCATCGATACTATAAAGTAACCATGCGCAACACGCCCATCAAAAAATGGATTTTCACTGGCAGATTTTTCATCCATATGTGCATAAAATTTATCGCCACTTAAATCAGCAAATTTTTCAATGTCTTCTAGAGTTATAGTTCTAGGGTTAGTGATGAGAGTTTGTCCCACTTCTAACTCTTCATAATGTAATCTAAATGGATGCTTTGGTGTTGTTTTTTGCTTAGCATTACCGATGTATTTTTTACAAATATTGCTGATAGTTGTCGGAGAACCTTGTAAGGCGGTGCGCTGCATATAATGCATAACGCCGCGAATTCCACCCATTTCTTCGCCACCACCAGCACGACCAGGTCCACCGTGAGTCATGTGTGGCAAAGGCGATCCATGGCCTGTTGAAAATTGAGCGCTATCTCGGTTAATCAACACCATTCTGCCATGGTAACTGGCGGTATTCATGACCAACTCAGAGACACAATCATCATCATGTCCAAATATGGAACCAACCAAAGAACCTTGACCCATGTTAGCTAATTTAGCGGCTTCTGCTAAATTATCATAAGGCATCAGAGTGCTTACTGGACCGAATGCTTCTATGTCATGTACTTCATTTTGGTCAATAGGATTGTTACAAGCCAACAGGATGGGGTTGATAAATGCACCTGCAGTTGCATCAGCACCAATAGTGTCAACTTCTGATGGATTGCCATAAATTAATTCTGCATACTTGGATAATTGTTGAACCCGTTCTCTGACTTCGGTTCTTTGACCTTCACTGGCAAGTGATCCCATTTTGACGCTTTTATCTTGAGGGTCCCCAATGGTGATCTTAGCCAACCTTTGACTGATAGCATCAGCCACTGGCGACATTAATTCTCTTGGTATAATTGCACGTCGGATAGCGGTACATTTTTGCCCGCATTTTACTGTCATTTCACGGACTACTTCCTTAACATAAAAATCAAATTCTGGAGAGTCCACTGTTGCATCAGGAGTTAATATTGAACAGTTTAAAGAATCTGCTTCCATAGTAAACCTGACAGAATTTTCTGTAATATTTTTGATAGACTTTAAGTATTGACCTGTAGTAGCAGATCCAGTAAAAGCAACAGCATCTTGGCAGTCAAGTTGATTGAGTAAATCACCAGTTGAACCGCAGACCAACTGGATCGCTCCTTCTGGTAATATTTTTGATTCAATCATGGCATGAAACATTTTTTTTTTTTTTATATCAGTATTTGATGCGGGTTTTACAATAGCAGGCATACCTGCTAATAAAGTGGGAGCCAGCTTTTCCAACATGCCCCAACAAGGAAAATTAAAGGCATTAATATGAATAGCAGCCCCTTGTAAAGATGTACAAATATGTTGACCAATAAATTGATCGCTGGCAGATAACATTTCAAGATTACCATCAACAAATACGTTATGATCAGGCAATTCGCGTCGGCCTTTGCCTGAATAAACAAATAAGGTGCCAATACCGCCTTCTATGTCTATCCATGAATCTAATTTGGTTGCACCAGTCATATAAGACAATTTGTAAAATTCCGCTTTACGATCAAGCAAGTACAATGCTAATTCCTTCAACATTAAAGCACGTTCATGAAAAGTCATTTGGCGTAAGGTTTTACCGCCTTTTTCTTTGGCATAATCCAACATGCTTGAAAAATCCAAACCAGATGACGAAATTTCTGAGATTTTTTCACCAGTTACGGCATTAAAACAGGGCTTTAATCCGTCAGTGGCTGTATGCCATTGACCTTTAGCAAAAGACTGAAGTTTATACATAAATATACGAAGGTTAATTGAAGGGCTAATATTGTATCATTAAATGTGATTTCTAGAGATATCTTATTTATAAATACTTTGATGGTGATATGATACACTTTTTGTATAAAATTATATCAATGAATAACGAACAATTTCATCAAGTTTTAACCTATTTAAAAGGTTTGCAAGACACTATTTGTGAGAGTCTACAGAACATAGAAAAAAACAGTGAATTTAATCAAGATGCTTGGCAACACGATAATGGCGGTGGCGGTCGTACACGGGTTATGCGTGGTAACATTTTTGAATCAGCAGGAGTGAATTTTTCTCATGTTTTAGGTGGTAAATTACCCACATCAGCCACCGCAAAGAGACCTGAATTGGCAGGCTGTGGTTTTGAAGCCTCTGGTGTGTCATTGGTTATTCATCCAGATAACCCTTTTATTCCAACTTCTCATGCCAATGTTCGTGTATTTAGAACCACCGGTAAAGACAACAACAATTGGTGGTTTGGTGGCGGTTTTGATTTAACACCTTATTACCCTTTTGATGAGGACATTATTCATTGGCACAAAACTGCACACTCTGCTTGTGCACCTTTTGGCGAGGATGTTTATGAAAAATTCAAGGCGTGGTGTGATGACTATTTTTATCTCAAGCACAGAAAAGAAACACGAGGAGTTGGTGGTTTGTTTTTTGATGATTTAAACCAATGGGGATTTGAGAAGAGCTTTGAATTTATTCAGGCCATTGGCAATGCTTATGTGGAAGCTTATGTGCCGATTGTCAAAAAACGCATGAATACGCCTTTTTCAGAACAAAACAAAGCTTTTCAAAAATACAGACGTGGCAGATACGTAGAGTTTAATTTGGTTTATGATCGCGGGACATTGTTCGGTTTACAATCTGGAGGACGCACAGAGTCTATATTGATGTCATTACCACCTGAAGTATCCTATCGGTACAATTATCAACCAGAGAAAGGCAGTCAAGAAGCGAAATTATATGACTATTTAAAACCGAAAGACTGGATTTAATCATGCACACAAACAACCACGCTCAATTATTGAAACGCGTGACTTATGCTTCAGTTGCGACCGCTGTAATATTAATTGTGGTTAAAACAATCGCTTGGTATATGTCAGGTTCCATTGGAATCTTGGCTTCGTTAATCGATTCTTTGATGGATTCTTTTGCTTCTATCATTAATTTATTTGCGGTTCGATATGCTTTAGTTCCACCCGATGAAGATCATCCTTATGGGCACGGCAAAGCTGAACCATTGGCGGGTTTAGCACAAGCCAGTTTTATCGCAGGTTCTGCTGTTTTCCTAATATTTAATGCCATAGAGCGTTTGCAAAATCCACAAATGTTAAACCACGGCAATATTGGTATTATCGTTATGGTGTTTTCAATTGTGGTGACGGCTTGTTTAATTATTTATCAACGTCATGTGATTAAAATCACCAACAACTTAGCCATTAAAGCCGACTCATTACATTATGTGACAGACATTTTAACCAACTTTAGCATTTTGCTGGCATTATACTTAACCCTTAAAGGTTATCTGTGGGCCGATGCGGTTTTTGCCATTGTGATCGCCCTTTACATTTTCAAAAGTGCTTTCGAAATAGGCCATGATTCCTTTCAGCAGTTAATGGATAAAAAGCTAGATGACGAAACCGAACAATTGATTATTAAAACCATAGAAGAAACAAAACAAGCCATCGGTTTTCATGATTTTAGAACAAGACAATCGGGCAAAGTCAAATTTATTCAATTTCATTTGGAACTGGATGACACAATGAGTTTGTTAGAAGCGCATGCCATTGCTGATGGCTTAGAAAAAAAACTGATGAAATTAATCCCCGATGCAGAAGTGATTATTCATGAAGACCCAAAAAAATTATGAAGTTTTAGTACTTAAATCTTGGATAAAATGCACAATAAACACGAATATTGCTGATAATAAAGCATTGGTGCAAAATAATCCTGTTATATGCTTATAAACCAATGACTTTTTAAGTTTAAAACACTGTGTTACAATAAAATTTCACTAAAAAAGAGGCAAAAATGATGGTTTTACATAATTTAATGTGCACAAATGCACTATTATTAAGTTGTTAGGCATACGGAATGATCGAGAACTGGGACAGCCTAGTAGAAATCTTCGGAACCGATGATGGATCACTACCAGATATAGAACTGGATAATCTCTCTGGTGATGAGGTGATTCGTGGTTATGAATTCATCCGTAATCATTCAGATCGTATTTCTTCAAAAGAACCGAGTTATTGGTCAACTTCAAAAGATTGCGATGTTTCGTTTACCTATGGTGATAACCCAGCGATTCACGTTGTGTCTAGCGAAGCTGAATCCTTTCATCTATGTTTTGACGGGATTAAAAGTCCGAGTGGTTTGCGTGTCCCTGAGTTGGGATTGTTCGTGTTTAGCGATTGCTTGTCCTTCGATTACCGTATGGGACCGCAGTGGAACAAGCAATCAGTGCAGGGGTTGTTCGAGCTTATTTCATGTATGTGTAAAGACAATGACAGCGTGAAAATAAGTCATAAAAGCAATATAAAAGATGATGATGGTAGTATTTTTCAATTGCATTGGTCTGCGTACAAAAATGCCTAACAAACGCTTGCAGTCTGACACCAAAACCTCCGCGTTTTTGTGTCACTCGCTGCGCTCAAACATTAACACAAAAACACTCCAGTTTCGGCGCAGCTGAAGCGGACGTTAAGCATAAATACCAGATTATGAATATCAGTAGAGATAAAGCGAAAGAAATAATAGCTAAGGAAAGTATTGCTTCTATAACTGAGGAAGAGGCAAAGAATATTCTGACAGAATATTGGCATTACGATAACGAACCTGA
>JBGCFT010000172.1:0-5066 GCA_045107085.1 Marinicellaceae bacterium
GGATTGAGAAAAAGATTTAAAAATGTGTCAATCAAGGCACGAAATGCAGCCTAATAACTAGTTATTAGCAAATTTTGAAACGCAGAGTGATGCTTTTTTAAACTTTTTATCTTCTTTCACTAATCGAGCAAAGGTCTCTAAAAGTTTTTATTTTAATAAACTATAGCAACAATACCAAGAATAAAGTTTCCATTTGAATCAGTAGCTGCATTGTAAACATCACAATTTAATGTGGTATTTGTAGCTGAGCAATTAGCATTATATTCAGCTTGATTAGAATCAACAGTAGTCATAATAAATCTGTTGGCAACATTGGTTGGAAAACTCAAACTACATTGTCCAACATTTGATCCTGGGCTGATTGAAATATCTCCATCTGTTGTGGTGCCATTGTAGGAATCCAATATGGCTGCTACACCACCTTGACCACACCGAAATTTAACCATGTATTTAACCATGCCACCTTTTGTTGAACTTTGTTTGGCATCATCGGCCAGAATTAACTCATCATTAACATTGGTGCTCCCATCTTGTTTGACCCATAATTTAGTTGTGCCATTAACCTGTACTCTTAAAGCGTCTTCTGTATTGCCAGAATTAACATGTAATCGTGCTAATGGGGTCACAGTATTGACACCTACTCTGCCATCTGAATAAACAATATTATCATTACCAGTATTTATCCATTGAGTTTCATTAAGATTTAGTGCCGATGCAACCCATGAATTTCCATCAAATTGAAGAATATCATTCGGGTTGGCTCCATTTGGAGCTAAAGAATTAGCGGTGGTAGCCGTATCTGCTAAGGTTGCATTATCTGCATTCACAGCATTAGTCGCATTCGTTGCTGAATCCGCTGAAAATGCAGAATATGATTGAACGGAATAGTCTGATTGAACAGAATATGGGGTTGCGCCGATTCTTTGTCTTGGAACCAGGGCAGTATATTCACCGCCATCAGCAGACTTACGGACATTGACTTCAAGAAAAACTTCTTTACCAGCATAAGTTTCACTGCCAAAATCAACGTTTTCTATGTTAAATAAACCATTAGTTACTTGTACATTTAAAAACTCAGGAGTAATGATATTTTCGTCGCCTCCTTCAAACTCACTGAATGCTTTAAACAATATATCGTATTCAGTATTTGCAGGAGAGCCAGTATCTAACAACTCTCCTTGATAACTAAAACCACTGCCGACTAATTCTGCGGCTTGTACGGCATTAAAACTTATAACTGTAACTAATAATAAAGTTAATAATGATTGTTTGATTACTTGACTATTTTTCATGTTCTTCTCCTGTTTTATTCAAAACTATTTTTTTTAATTAAATCTGTGTTTTCATGCCAAAATCCACCATTGAGCTGGTAGTTTCCGGCACTAAGCTTTTGACTGCCATCGACTTGTCCGACACTGGATTGCATTTCATAAATTCCACCTGTCATAATCTTTGATGCACCATTATTTATGGTGTGGTTTTTCATGCTGTATTCAGCGAGTGCATGATTGACTCCCAATGCGAAGGCCATTAAGCCTACTATTTTTATTTTATTTTTCATTAATTTTTACTCCAATTAATTCTTGCTTATTACCACCACCGTTAAACCAAAATAAAAAGGGTCAAAATAAATGTATTAAATTATTTTGACCCTTTTTTAGTCGTCTCTGCGGTGGTAACAGTATTAACAAATCAAATGGGAACTGTCATGAAAATACAATCAATAATTATCGCTACTTTATTAGCCACACAGTTAAGTCATGCTAAAAATAATTTGTCTTTAGCTGAAGTCAAAAAAGTTTTAAGTGAACAAGAATATAAGCAATATACTCATGAGCTATGGCAAAAAGACCGTAAAAAAGCCAAAGTGACAGATTATTCTGATTTACTTAAAAACAACCAATTAGGCAACTCCTTGACGGCTGGACCTGGACCTGATTGCGATTTCCCTAATATTCTGACTGCAATCAATTTTGCGGCTTCAGGAGATTCTATTTTTATCGCAGATAGCACTTATGAAGGATTAGAGGCTAAATTAACTATAAATAAGGATTTAAGTCTTATTGGAGGTTTGGATTCAAACTGTCAAGTCTTTACCGTTAATCGAACAAAGCTACAATTAAATGGACCTGGACCTGCAGTTGAAATTGACGTCAGTGGTGGTAGAACTGTAACACTCTCTGGATTGGACATTAGCAATACACAGGAAGATATCAAGAACGATTATAATTCAGGCGTTCACATAACAGGCAATGGCAATGTAACTATTGGCAACACTCATTTACATAATAACAATGCTTTTGATGGTGGTGGTTTATCAGTCATTGGCGGGGCTACAGTAATACTTAATGAAAATACTGAAATTTATAACAATACCGTTTCACGTTATGGAGGCGGTATTTTTTGTGGAAGTAGTTTTATTTATGCCTATGATGTCGCGATAGGAAAAATAATGGATAACAACGATTTGGGCAACAAGGCAGTTAACGATGGCAGTTCTGGTGGCGGAATTTATGCAAATTCATGCGAAATTACTCTGGGAGAAACTGTTTTTGGTAATGGGCCAGTAGAAATTAATTACAACCAAGGTCAGCTTGGAGCTGGTATTTTTACCCTTAATTCTATTTTAAACTTTAGCCACGAGTCTTCACAATTGAATTTTAATAAAAGCAGCATAGGTAATTTAGGTAATGGCAATGCAGTAGTGGCCTCTGGCAATAGTCAAATTTTTCTCAACGACTTAAAAGTATCAGATAATTTCGAGGGAAACACCATTCAAATATCTGGAACTAGTCATCTAGCTATGGGATCAACGTGTTCAAAACCGCCTTGTTCCATGATTCAAAGAAATCAGGGTTCATCAATTGCTCTATTAAATCAAGCTAGCGCAGATATTAGTCAAACCCTAATTTCTGACAACAGTAGTCCGCTCTCAGTGATTTCAATCAACGGAACTAACCAAAATGGGTTGAAAATGAATAACAGTATTATTTCGAATAATACTAGCAACTCTAGTAGTCAATCAATAATCAGCACAAATTCAAATGTTCTATTAGAATTTGAAAACATGACTATAGCCCATAACGACACTTATGGCTCAATTGTTACTGGATTTGGAAACGGCGGTCTCATAAATTTTAATGGTGGCATTATTTGGGGAAATATTGCCATAAATTTAACTGATGAAAATTTTATTGGGGTCCTCAATGTTTCCAATTCTGTTATTCAATATAATCCAGCGGGAATGATCAATACCCTTTTTGGAGATCCATTATTTGTCAACCCAGAAAGCTCAGATTTTCATATCCAATATGACTCACCGGCCAGAGATTTGTTTGATAGCAATTTAATTAACGATTTTGAAGGTGATGGACGCCCTCAAGGCAATGCCGATGATGCGGGTGCGGATGAATGGACAGATTTAATCTTTAAAAATAGTTTTGAACAAGACTAATCAATCCTTAATTTATATAACGCTAATCTTTTGATTAGCGTTATAGTTTGTCTTAGATAAAAAATATTTTCAAATAAAAATGATTTTCTTGACCCATTTTGATCTGGGTTCTCGGTTGAGTAAGTATATAAAATTAATTGAGAAAATCATGTCAAAAAAATGGAACATATTAGCCCTTTTCATCTTTAGTTTACAGTCATTGGCTCAAACTGGTGATCCTGTAAGATTTATTGGTACCGATAGCAACTGGTTTGAACCGACAAACTGGGACAATGGAATGATACCAGATGGTTCAACTGATGTAATTTTATCTAGTGGTCAACATGTCATAATTAACCAAAACTTATCTCCAACAACTACAATTATAGTTAATAACATCACTCTGCAAGACGCCACACTATCAACGCTTGCAAATACTGTCGTAGAATACAACAACCTATTTATTATTGGTCAATCATTATTCGACACGCAATCCAGTAATGTACAAGGCAATGAATTATCTCTTAGTGCTGATACAAGTGCAGAAAGTGGCTGGGGCTTGAAACTAAACCCAACTACAAACGATACGCGCTCTGTAAAAATCACTGCTAACACGACTCATATTCAAATGTATCTTGGAGGGATTTTTGCTGCCAGCCTAGGGAATATAGGTATGGGACATTATGCGACATTATCGACCGATGATATTGAATTGGATGGTTTTTTAGAAATTGATACGATTTATGACTTTTTACCACGAGTTGGCGATACATTTCAGATCATCACTGATCGAAACTCATTAGCTGGACAATTCAAAAATATGAACGAAGGTGATGTGGTGGCTCGATTAAACGATTTGAGTATAGTTATTACTTAACGAGGTGGTGATGGAAACGATGTTGTTTTAAGGGCATTTGACCCAAATGACATTATTTTTAGAAATGGTTTTGAACAATAATTCTATTCAAGATAAACTAGTATGATGACAGATTCCCAAAAAAGTTTTGTAAAGGTTAAGCTTTGGTTTAGCAAATTGATTGCTAAAAACCCATCAGAGCAATCTAAGCAAATCAACCAATTAAGAAAAGAAGGCACTTTGGATGATAAGCAGATAAAACTTTTGAAAGACATGCTTCAAGCCGATCAAGAAACAGGCATGGCAACAAACATCGAATCTGTTTCGAGTCAAATTATTGATAAAGCAAGCACATCAGATAATAAATCAATAAACAACCAAGTAGGTCCATACAAAATCATTTCGCCTTTGGGCGAAGGCGGTATGGGACAAGTGTATTTAGCGGAAAGAAATGATGGACAATTTGAACAAAAAGTCGCTTTAAAACTGCCACACTCAAGTTTTAATGATCAAATGCTAGCAAGGTTTGAGAATGAAAGGCAAATATTAGCGCAATTAACCCACAATAACATTGCGCATTTATTGGATGGAGGGACCACAGATAACAACCAGCCTTATTTGGTCATGGAACATATCCAAGGCAAAAACATTGACGAATATTGCTCTGAAAAAATCCCAAACCTTCAAGAACGATTACAACTAATATTACAAGTCTGTGCAGCTGTTACATTCTCGCACCAACAATTGGTTTTACACCGAGATTTAAAACCCAGTAAT
>JBGCFT010000173.1:0-3104 GCA_045107085.1 Marinicellaceae bacterium
AATCAAGAAAATATAAATGTCGCCGTTTTTAAAGCATTTATGAGAGACAATAATTTAGCCGTGTTGGTCATGAGAGATGTTACCACCAGAGATATCTTAGATAAACAACAACCCTATAATTTAAAAGTTGCGGGACAAGCGCATCAAACCATAGGATCTGAAGGTCAAATATACGATGTTTCTCACATGCAGTTTTTTCAAGGAGATCAAATTCGAGGTTCGGGTGGTGTTAAATCCCCTGATTCTGGCCAAAGAGTTATTGCACAATATTTACATGACAATAATGCTATTGCGAACAACATTCCATTCCAAGCGGCACCAGAAGGCAGTACAGAAATCTATCCCGATGGATCAGTAGCGGCTTTTGTTCCTGCAAGAAGGGCTTTATCTTGGCAATCTTTAGATCCCGCTGGAACTCCAGTTGTGCGAGAACGTTATTGGTTAACTTTTCAACCAGGAGAGATTCGTGCTTGTGGTGGTTGTCATGGTGTTAATGATGTCGATCAATCAGGAGCTAACCCGTCAGTAATAGAAGCTGAAGCTTTCAGGGCCTTGTTACAAAACTGGCGGTCTAATTATCCTGATTTAATATTTGAAAATGGTTTTGAATCATGATTTTTTAACATATTGAGTTAAAATAACTATAGATTGACCATTGATTTTGCCAACAATATGATTGGCATTGTCTCTTTCAAGGCTTATTTTTCTCACAGCCGTTCCTCTTTTAGCAATCATGCTCGATCCTTTTACAGGCAAATCTTTGATTAAAACAACTGTATCTCCTGATGCTAATTGAACACCATTAGAGTCTTTATGAATCAAAGAATCGTCTTGTGATTGTCCTTCTCCTGTTGATTGTGCCCAATTGAATATGTCATCATCTAAATACATCATATCTAATGCATCTTGCGCCCAGCTTTCAGTGTTGAGACGCGCCAACATTCGCCATGACATGACTTGCACTGGAATGTGTTCATTCCACATGCTATCGGTCAAACAGCGCCAATGATTAATATCCATCTCGTCAGTTTCAACTATTTGAGAACGACAAGTATGACAGGCATAAATACTTTCATCATAGCCACCTTCAGTCCCAGGAGGAATAACATAAGTTTTTAATTCATACTTTGAGCCACATAGTTCACATTTCGATTTACTGCGCTTGATTAAGGCTTTATTGGTCATGAGTTGTTGTTTTGATAGAAAAATACAATTTTAACAGAACAATCCTTGCATCAATACCTATAAACTCTAATTACTTAACAAAAATACTGAGGATTTAATGTATAATTAATGGTTATTGAAATTACTATTAATATTTTATCGGAGAAATGTATGCACTTTAAAAAAAGCCATTTGGCAATAGTGACTGTTCTACTTGTGTTTAGCAGTATGACTTTAGCTGAGACAAAAGAATTGACTCAATTAGAAATTAAACAAAAAACAGATGCTTTGATGAATCAATCACAAGAAGGATTAGAATTAAAAGTTTTAAGCGATGGCACAGAGTATGTTGATCTACAAGGTCGTTTTCAAATGTTTTCTAAAGTAAAGATAGTGGATGGTAAAAAAGTATTCGTATGTAATACGCACCCTACTGTAGATATGACAAATCATACGCATGAGGTAAAATCTAATAACTATCCAACCTTAAAAAGAGCATCAAAATGAAAAAAATTAAATTCTCTATCAATGTATTGGCTCTGTCTTTAATAGGTTTAGCCAGTACTTCAGTCATGGCTAAAGCCACTTTTGTTATTAATATACAGGATGACCCAGATGAAGGATTCAACGATCCTACACCCGTAACGCCTGTTGGAGGCAACAATGGAACAACCCTAGGCGAACAACGTTTGAATGTGTTTAGAAGAGCAGGTCAAATTTGGGGTGCAAATATCAACAGTGATATTGAAATTGTTATCAATGCACAATTTGATCCGCAAACTTGTTCTAATCAAGGAGCAGTTTTAGGTTCGGCTGGACCAACTCAAATTTATGCAAATTTTGCAAATGTTCCAATTACTAATACTTGGTATTATCCAGCTTTGGCGGATTCAATTTCTGGCCAAAATCTCGGAGGCGTTAATGATGTTAATACAATATTTAATTCAGAAATAGACAATGGATGTTTAGGTGGCAGTAGCTGGTATTATGGGTTAGATGGTTCTACAGCTCCAAACTCAACCGCTTTATTACCTGTGGTTTTACATGAATTAGGCCATGGATTAGGCTCATCTACAGTAACCAGTGGAACAACTGGGGCGTTTATAAGTGGTCGCCCTGATATTTGGACCAATTTTTTGTATGATTTATCCACTAAATCTACTTGGAGAGAGATGAGTACTAACGCTTTGCGTGTGGCTTCAGCAATTAATGAGTTTGGTTTGGTTTGGAATGGACCCAGTGTTAATGCCAGATTCCCTGAGGTTTTAAATACATCGCCAAATAGAACTCAATTGACTATCAACTCACCTGTATCAATAGCTGATACGCACGTTGCAGGCAGTGCTAATTTTGGTGATCCTGTTCCAGCTAACGGTTTAACTGCTAATGTTATATTAGCAAATGATTCTGTGGCTAACCCCAATATTAATGATGGTTGTGAGCCTATCACAAATGACTTAACTGGAGCAATTGCTCTGGTAATTAGGGGAGATTGTGATTTTGTCCTGAAAGTTTTAAATGCTCAAAATGCTGGTGCCATTGGTGTTCTCATTGCTAACAATGAAGACATTGGAATTGTTGGTATGAATGGAACTGAACCAGGTGTCACAGTGCCTTCTTTGGGTATATCTAAAAAAGCGGGTGATGATATCATATCTCAATTACCTGGAGTCAGCGTCACAATGGGTTTTACTACCACAGCCTTTATTGGTGAAAATGGTGGTCATGTCAGAAAATTTGCACCTGAATCATTTGACGGCGGTTCTTCTGTTTCACATTGGAGTACAACAGCTAGTCCAAATTTATTAATGGAGCCTACTATTACACCAACTATTTTTTCAGAAGTTGATTTAACTTATAATTTATTTGAAGATATAGGATGGGATGTTGCTGTAGATTTAATATTTGAAGATGGTTTTGAATAAATTCGAAAAAATCAC
>JBGCFT010000174.1:0-4259 GCA_045107085.1 Marinicellaceae bacterium
AGAGCATGGTATTGACATCAGACAGTTCGTACCCACGCCTGAAATATGGCCTACAAACCCAGATCACATTTGTTTTGCCACACTGGATAATTCTCGCATAGACAGTGATTATTATCACGAAGTATTGTCCCCTTTGAGCAAAGATTTAACGGCTAAAATTGAAAAGAATGATCACCCTAATTTAGGTATAATTTTTTATCAAATTTCCGATAATAATGGCGGATTGGAGTATTATTATCCACTTAGTGATTCTGGGATTAAAACAATTGAGTCTCTCATTTAAGATTTAGCTCTAAAATATTAAGAACAATCGTCTGATTTGATATAAGAGAGACCTTTTGAGAAAAAATATTTCGTATGTTATAATTAACTATAACTTTGGTGTAGTTAAGTTCTAAATTTTTTATCTAAACTCACTACATGAATCATTTAAATTTGGGGAATCAACTGTGAAAATAAAGCCAATAATAATATTCATTATCTGTGTTATGTCTTGTTCAAGTGCATTAGCAAAAAAACAACCAATCGTTCTATTAGATAACCCAAACTTTGATGCCTTTCATTTTCAAGATAAAAGCATTCAAAAGGGGATAAAAACCACCTCACATGAAGTCAAAGCCAGTGGTATTTTTCCCGTTGATATTCCAGATAACGATCCTACTGGAATCACTATTGAAATTGAAGCCTCTTCATTCACAGGAACCATAGAATCATTGACATTTGAGCTAGAAATTGAACACACTTATGTTGGCGATCTCAGTGCCACCTTAACAGCCCCCAATGGCATTGCTAAATTGGTGTTGTTTTCGCGGGTGGGTAGGGCTCCGGGTTCAAATAATGGGTATGGGGCAAACCTTATTGGTACTTATGCATTCAATGATCAATCCACTAATGACATTTGGACAACATCACTGGAAAACGATGTAGCAAATGGCATCAATAGCATTCTACCTACAGGCCTATATCGTACAAGCACCTCTGGAACTAATTTAAGTCGTTTTGGTGGTTGCACCACTCGCTTAAATGGAGCATTCAAAGGGTTAACCGCTGATCAAGCCAACGGCACTTGGACCTTAAACATTTCTGATAATGAGGGTGGTGACGTAGGCCAAGTTTTATCTGTAGGTTTATTGACAGACCAAGATAACAGCAATGTGGATTCAATTTTTAGATCAAGTTTTGAAGTGGAATATGCAAATTTACAACTATTGCCAGCATCTGATACATTAGGAGATTGTAAAAAAGCGCAATTTGATTTTTCAGGTAATGGCTTAAGTGACTATGTAATTAGTTATGGAAGCGAAAATGAACAACTGGTTTTTATATATTTCTTTAACACAGGTAATGGCACGTCATCTGGTTTTAATGTTTTTAATATTGCACCTACGGCTTTAAACCCTGTTCTAACCAGTGGCGGAGATTTTGATGGTGACGGCATTACTGATGCTGTCGTTCGAGTTGATAATCCTGATGGATTTTACGATTATTTGATCAGGCGCTCTTCTCGTCCAAATGATAAGTGGATTTCTATTTCTACTTCTCTTGATTTTTACGATCCACAATTCGGAGATTATGATGGTGATGGCTTGGATGACCTGGCTTGGTTCATTGCAAGTGAAAATGTCGTAAATAATTCAATATTTTTTATCTTTAATTCAAGTGATTTCAGCCAGAGACAACTCACAACAGGGATGGGCATGCGTTCGGATATTCGTGCCGCTGGAGGTTTTGATCATTCCGGTGATGGCATTGCGGATTTATTTTTAATGGTCGATGATGGAATGGAGACTGGAGACCAAATTGCTAAAATATACGATGGCACTGATGGAAATTTAATACTAGATTCAGTAACAGCAGCATTCAGTAGCATAACCCGGCAATTACCTGGTTATTTTCTCAATGGTGATCGTGCCGGACTTGGCATATTTGCGCTTGATATCCCGGGTTCTGACAATTATTTCTTTGCTGTTCGAGATGACAACGATGCAACACTTCCCGGTCTAATTTCTGTTGTTTTTGGCAATGACCCAACAGACACTCCTGTGACTGGAGATTATGACGGTGATGGCATTGATGACTTTGGTGTGTGGCGCCCTGATACCGATGGCATGGGTGCTCGCTTTATCATCAGGCCCAGTGGCAGTGCTGACCCAGATAACAATTTGATTGAGATCAGTCCTATGGGTGCAGTAGGCGCGGATGTTCCATTAGGTAATATAAGAGTGCGCTAAAAGAATAAGCACCTAATCATCATTTTCTTTCGTGGTTTATGAGATTTGAGGTTGTCATAGAAATACTAATTTATGGTTACCTGGTAATTATTGACCAACTAAAGCCAACAAAACACCTGCGGCAACTGCTGAACCTAAAACTCCTGCTACATTTGGACCCATCGCATGCATGAGTAAGAAATTATGTGGGTTGGCTTCTAAACCCAATTTATTAACCACACGTGCAGCCATTGGGACAGCTGAGACGCCTGCAGCGCCTATCATCGGATTAATTGGATCTTTAGATAATTTGCGCATGAGTTTCGCCATCAGTACACCTGTAGCTGTTCCTATTGAAAAAGCCACTGCGCCCAAACCTAAAATACCCAGAGTTTCTACATTTAAGAATTGTTCTGCACTGAGTTTAGAGCCTACACCTAATCCTAAAAATATAGTAACAATATTAATCAATTCATTTTGAGCGGTTTTGTTTAAACGTTCTACCACTCCTGATTCTCGCATTAAATTCCCAAAACAAAACATACCAACCAAAGGCGTAGCCGCAGGTAAAAATAATATTGTCATCAATAAAACAGCCAATGGAAAAACAACTTTTTCAATTTTGGTCACTGGCCTTAGTTGGACCATTTCTATCTTTCTTTCTTCTTGTGAAGTGAGTGCACGAATAATTGGTGGTTGAATTATAGGCACAAGAGCCATGTATGAATAGGCTGCTACTGCAATGGCACCTAATAATTCAGGTGCTAACTTAGAGGCCAAAAATATAGCCGTTGGTCCATCAGCTCCTCCAATAATTGCGATGGCTGAAGCATCTTCCAAACTGAACTCTATGCCAGGAATGGCATTCAATGCAATGGCACCAAATAATGTGGTGAAAATACCAAATTGGGCAGCAGCTCCCAATAGTAACATTTTTGGATTGGCAATTAATGCGCCAAAATCTGTCATAGCGCCCACGCCCATAAAAATCAACAGTGGGAAAATACCCGTGTCGATGCCAGCATAATAAATATAATGTAAAATGCCACCAACTTCAGAAAAACCTGCAATTGGTATATTGGTCAAAATGGCTCCAAACCCGATTGGCAGTAACAGTAAGGGTTCAAATTTTTTGACAATGGCCAAATATAATAAAATCAGACCAACTAACATCATTATTATCTGGCCCATTTCAAAATGAGCTAAACCAGTTGATTGCCACAATGTATTTAATAATTCCATTGAATTTACCTATAACTCAACAAGGTTTCACCTACTTTTACATTATCGCCTTCTTTCACATTAACTGCTGCCAATACACCTGATATTGATGCCCGAACTTCAGTTTCCATTTTCATGGCTTCCAAAACTATCACAACATCTCCTGCATTGACTTGATCGCCAACATTGACATTAACTTTGAATATATTTCCAGCCAATGGGGCATCTAATGTTTCTCCAGAAGCTACTGGTTCTTTTGACTCAAGAGGTGCTTGTTGTATTTGATTGATTGTTCCTGAAGGAGCCACTTCTACTTGATACACTTTTCCATCGACAGTGACCGAATAATTTTCTTTGACATTACTTGAAGTTTGTGCTGGTTCTGTGACAACTTGGGGTTTGGTATCTTCAGCCTGTGGTGCGGGTTCAAAGGCATCTTTGTTGTTGCGATTTTTCAAAAACTTTAAGCCTATTTGTTGGAATAAAGCATAAATCAACACATCATCAATTACATCTTTTGCTACTGTTATATTTTCTTTTTTAGCTATTTCTTTTAATTCTTGGGTTAATTTTTCAACTTCTGGCTCAAGCAAATCAGCTGGTCGACAAGTGACGACCTCATCACCTTTTAGTACCTGTTTTTGTAGTTCTAAATTCACTTCTGCAGCGGTTGCACCATACTCTCCCCTTAAAACACCTGCGGTTTCTTTAGATATGCTTTTGTATCTTTCACCTGTTAAAACATTCAATACGGCTTGAGTACCAACAATTTGCGATGTTGGTGTCACCAAAGGAATATAACCTAAATCTTTTCGAACTTTAGGAATT